>JBJHAY010000420.1:0-2500 GCA_050485205.1 Gammaproteobacteria bacterium | reverse complement strand
CCCCTGGGCCGAAGGTACCCAGTTGGAGGACATCGAGCGTTACTTCGACAACATCGGCCACAGCGACTGGGTGCACGCGGAAACCGGCGCGGCCATGATCAAGATCCAGCATCCCGAGTACGAACACCACAGCAGCGGCATTCACGCCAGGCTCAACGTCACCTGTTCCGACTGCCACATGCCGCCGGTACGCGAGGACGGTGTTCGCATCAGTGACCACTGGATCCGCAGCCCCCTCACCCAGACCCGCGAAGCCTGCATGGGTTGCCACCGCCGTGGCACCGTGGAGGAATTGGAACAGCGCACGGTGGCGGTGCAGGATCAGACCGTGGCGCTGTTGGCCGAAGCCGAGGATGCCATCACCGACCTGATGGACGCCATCGTCAACGCCATCGCCGTCGGCGCCAGTGACGAAGCCCTGACGCCGGCAAGACAGGCCCACCGCCGTGCCCAGATGCGCTGGGACTTTGTTGACGCGGAAAACTCCACTGGCCTGCATTCCTCGCGGGAAAGCGCTCGCGTGCTGCGGGATGCGGTGGTGCTGGCGAGGGAGGGGGTGGAGAGCCTGGAGGCATTTGATTTCTTGCAATAGAAAGTAATTCTTCTTGGATAAGGCCTCTCGTTTCCTGGATCAAGCACCACTCGCAAAGCCCCGCTCTTTGCGTTATGGTTTGAGACCAGCAAAACGGAGGGCGTGCCATGAGTATCATTTCACTGACCGTCAACGGCGGTGTCCACGAGGTGGACGTCGAGCCGGCGACACCACTGTTGTATGTGCTGCGCAATGACCTGGGGCTGCGCGGCCCACGTTTCGGTTGTGGCCTCGGGCAATGCGGCACCTGTACCGTAATCATCGATGGCGCCGCCGTGCGCTCCTGCCTGCTGCCGGCCTCGGCGGTGAATGGCGAGATCACCACCCTGGAAGGTCTCAGCCAGAATGGCAACCTGCATCCACTGCAGCAGGCCTGGATTGATGAACAGGTACCCCAGTGCGGTTACTGCCAGAACGGCCAGATCATGACCGCCAAGGCTCTGCTGGATCGCAATCCCAATCCCAGCGACGCCGAGATTCGCGAAGGCATGGAGGGGGCCCTGTGCCGCTGCATGACCTACTACCGTATTCAGGCGGCAATCAAACGTGTGGTGAACGGCACCACCAGCGCCCAGACGGCCCAGGCCAATACAGCGGCCAAGGACCAGGAGGCTGCGGTATGAAAACAACACGCCAATATCCCAAGGCCCTCGAAGATGCGCTGCAGCGCATCAATCCCTCCACCTCGCGCCGCAAGTTCCTGGCGTCTTCCGGCGCCCTGGTGCTGAGCCTCGGCATGGGCAGCCTGCCCGGCAGCCGCGTGCTGGCGCAGGCCCTTGATGCCGGGCCCTATCCGGACCCGGACTATCTGCAACTGGACACCTGGATCGTCATTCACCCCGACAACACCGCCACCTTCTTCGTCGGCAAAACCGACGGCGGCCAGGGCACTGGCACGGCGTTCCGGCAAATGATGTGCGACGAGCTCGACATGGCCTATGAACAGACCAACCTGGTGATGGGCAGCACCGACATCACCCCGGACCAGGGTGGCTCGGGCGGTTCCGATGCCATGGAAGTGGATGGCTGGCCCATGCGCCGGGTCGCCGCCGAAGCGCGGCGCGTGTTGCTGGAACTCGCCGCCGAACACCTGAATACCCCAGTGGATCAACTGACTGTGAGCAATGGCAGCATCTCGGTGCAGGGAGATGCCGGCAGAACGGTGAGCTACTCTGAACTCATTGGCGGCAGGCGTTTCGATGTGGCGCTGGAAGGCAACAACATCAATGCCACCACTGGCCAGGCGCCGCTGAAAGCCGTGCAGGAACTGCGCCATGTGGGGCAGTCGATCCAGCGTTATGACATTCCCGCCAAGGTCGATGGCTCCCTGACCTGGGCCGTGGACGTGCAACTCCCTGGCATGTTGCATGCCCGCAACGTGCGTCCGCCGGTGGCGGGGGCGCAGCTGCGCGGCATCGACGAATCCTCTGTCAGCGGCATTCCCGGTTTTGTGCGGGTGGTGAGCCGTGGCAACTATGTGGCCGTGGTGTGCGAGCGCGAAGAGCAGGCCATCCAGGCCGCCCAGCAACTCAGGGCCGAATGGACGCCGCCCGACCAGGCACCGTTCCCGGCTTCGAACGAGCTGTTTGACTACATTCGCGGCGCGATACCGACATCCAGCGCGGAGCCGAGGGTTACCGGTGATCCGGGAGCGGCTTTTGCCAACGCGGCCCAGGTGCTGGAAGCCGACTACGAAGTGCCGTTCCAGGGCCACACCGCCATCGGCCCGGCCTTTGCCCTGGCCGATCCTTCTGATAACCAGATGACCATTTATTCCAATGACATGAAGTCCTATGGTCTGCGCATTGGCGTTGCCCAGTTCCTCGGCCTGCCCCGCGACCGGGTGCGGGTGGTGTACATGGATGGTCCCCAGGTCTACGGCCGCACCGCCTCGGACGATGTGGGTTT
>JBJHAY010000419.1:0-2503 GCA_050485205.1 Gammaproteobacteria bacterium | reverse complement strand
CCAACAACGGCCTCTACAATCTCGACCAATTACCCATTATCGAAGCTCTTACCACCAGCTACATGGCCCTCGGCCAATTACAGTATGCCGATGCCATGCAGGAATCGGTAGTCGCCATCCACAAAGGGCTGCACGGAGAGCGCAACGTGGCGGTGATTCCCGCGCTGATGGAACTGGGAGACTGGAATCTCAGGGCATTTTTTGAACGCCGCAATATCGTCAACGACATCAACCGGGTGGACGTGGAACGTGTCCGCTTCGATCCCAGCTACATGCAAACCGAGTTGAGGCCAGAGCAAACATCGGTCTTCAAGGTATTTCAGGCGCAAGGCAACTACCTCAACGCCCTCAATATCATCCGCCAGAATCGCGCCTATTATCATGAGAACATCGCCGAAATCGAAAATAAGATCGCGGCAACCTACTTTGTGCGCACACATCAGGAAAACATCATCTATGACCCCGACTTCTACCTGACCCGCAAAATTCGCAAGACCGGCTCCAGACTGAATCAGGCCACCATCATGCTGCGTGAGTCAGAGGATTACGTCATTGGTCGAGAGGCACTGTTCCGTATCGTGGAACACGCCAAATACCGCCCGGAACAACAGACCCGCATGACAGCGGAAGCCATGATCAATGTCGCGGACTGGGATCTGCTGTTCAAACGCGGAGGCAAGGCCGTCAAGGAATACCGGGAAGCCTATGAGATACTGACGGAAGAGCCTGGGATGGAAGAACTGCTGACGCAACTGCTGAACCCTGAAATACCGGTGATACTGCCTGCGTTTTTGGACGCTCCCCACAGCCGTGGCCGGCATAATCTGGGACCGGATGATGAAGTTCAATACGAGGGCTATATCGACGTGTCCTTCACCTTGGACAAGTTCGGCAAGGCACGCAAACTGAAAGTGCTGGAACGTTCCAGCACGGCCAACAAATCAGTGGAGATCCGCCTGCTCAAGTACATTCGCAACATGCAGTTCCGGCCCCGCCTGGTGGAGGGAGACACCCCCAAGGATCCTTATGAACTGCGTTACTACTTTGGCAGGCCGGCCTAGTCATCCTGCCGCAAAGCCCAGAGCCGGGCTCGGGCGGTTGCGGCAGGCAGACTGGCAAGCAATATCCTGGCTCCCCTTCCAACTTACTCCGGCAGCGAGAATACGAACAAGGCTGCCCCGGCCGCCACGGCGATAAACTGCCTGCCATCGATTTCATAGCTCATGGGGCCGGAGGCCACCTGGCCACCCAGACTCTGTTGCCAGAGCAGGCTGCCATCGCGGGCATCAAGGGCATAGAAGTAACCTTCCCTTCCCCCCGCAAACACCAGGTTGGTGGCAGTGCTGAGTACGCCACTGTCAGTGACATCGGTCATGTCAAACTTCCACACAATGTCGCCACTGTGCGGATCAACCGCCTGTATCGCACCATAACCCTCCTCTGGCAGGCGCACATTGGTGGGACGGGTTCCCAGGGCAGGCATCGCCATGGTGGGGAAAGCCCCCACATACTGCTGTCCAGGCTCATACTCCACTTCACGCTTGGTATAGACGGAGAAGGTATCCATCCAGGACGGAATGTAAAACAATCCGGTAATTGGACTGTAGGAGGGTGAATACCAATTGGTGGCGCCCTGGTTGTTGGGCATGATCAAGGTGCCCTCCTCGGTCGGCGCCAAAACCTGGTTGGGGCGGCCATTGTCATCGAAGCCATCCATCCAGTTGACTTCGACGAAGGGCTTGCCCAGCAGAAAACGGCCATCGGTACGATCCAGCACATAGAACAGGCCATTGCGGTTGGCCCACAGCATGACCTTGCGTGGCTGCCCCTGCCATTCGATATCAGCCAGAACCGGAACTTGCACCGCGTCATAATCCATTTCATCGTGGGGCGTGAACTGGTAGTGCCATTTCAATTCGCCCGTATCCACATCCAGGGCCACCACGGAATCCGTGTAAAGGTTGTCACCAGGTCTGGAATCGCCATTCCAGTCAGGTCCGGGGTTGCCCACGCCCCAGTAGGTAAGATTGAGATCCGGGTCATAGGAGCCGGTGACCCAAACCGGACCACCCCCGGTGCGCCAGGCGGTCTGGGCCGGGTCGGTCCAGGTTTCACTGCCGGGCTGACCTGGCTCGGGCACCGTGTTGAAACGCCAGACTTCACGCCCGGTTTCCACATCATAGGCGGCGATGAAGCCACGGATACCGTATTCACCGCCAGCCGGGCCGGCGATGACCTTGTCCTTGACCACCAGAGGTGCCATGGTCATGGCATAGCCCAGGCTGGCGGGTCCGATTTCCACGTCCCATTTCACCAGACCAGTGCGGGCATCAAGGGCTATCAAGTGCGCGTCGATGGTTCCCATGAACAAGGTATCGCCATGAATCGCCAAGCCACGATTGACCCTGCCGCAGCACACCCGAGCCTCGGGGCTGGGCGTGTAGGAATAGGTCCAGAAAACCCTGCCGGTCAAAGGGTCAAGGGCCACTACGTCATTGGGTGG
>JBJHAY010000418.1:0-2525 GCA_050485205.1 Gammaproteobacteria bacterium | reverse complement strand
CGTCAATGTATAGGCGGCCGCCGTCCTCGAAGGCACCCATGACATGGGTGGCGCTGCGCGCCGGGCCTTCGATCCAGCGAATATCGGAGCCGTCGCCACCACGCCGCACAAAACCAAAATAGGTCTTCAGGCTGCTGTCCCAGGACCAATGAATGCCACCGCGCGCCATTTGCTCATGATCAATGGCCATGGGGATCACATAGAACACGATGTGGTTTTCGGTGACGGCGAAGTCATGCAGCATGCCGACGTAGGGCACGCGGATGCGGGCATTCCAGACCAGGTCACCCGTTGGAGAGAATTCGAACATGGACACCATGTCAGTGCCGAAGCCGTCGGCCTCGTAACCAAAGGCCACCATGTTGCCGGTGCGAGAGTCGATCTTGGGATGCGCGGTGAAGGTCTGACTCGGCAGTTTGCTATCAAAAGTGAAGTTGGGCGTTACGGTCTCAAGAGTCAGCAGGTCGAGGGCCGAGGGCGGACTGTCTTCCTTCAATGCCAACAACAGATTCCTGTGATTGATGATGTGGGTGTTGGCAGTGCTGCGGCTGAGGCCCGCGACACTGGGATCGTCCATGGCAGGATTGCGGTACATGGGAAACAGGATGCGTCCGGCCTGGTCCTGGGCCAGCCAGCGCTCATTGCGCACGAAGCGGGTTTTGTAATCCACACGGCCATTGCGTATGCGGAACATGCTGACATGGCCTTCACCGTCGAAGGGAATGTTGCCGGATTGCAGGGGGTATTGTGCGTCTGGTCCAACACGATAGAAGGCGCCGCTCAGATCGCTGGGAATGGTGCCCTCCACTTCGCAGTCACGCACTTCGATTTCCGCCTTGAACAAGACAGGTGGCGCCGGCGCATCGGTGGCCGCCGATGTTTGTGCCTGGGCATGGGAGTGGGGAAGCAAACCAGACAGGCCGGTACTGGCGGCAGCCACGGCGGAACCCGCGATGAACTTTCTTCGGCCGATGGTAAGTATGGCATCCTTTTTGAACATGTTTTTATCTCCAGAATGGGGGGCTGGGCTTGTTATCAGGAAAATTGTTGATATGCTAGCCAGCCTGTGCCGATTGGGGTTCCATGTTGTTGTTTGTTTGTCAACATAAATGACTGTGCATGGACTTGTAAATAGCTCTCAATGATAAGTAACAAAAAGAATGGCAGGAGTATTCTGCATGAAGCAAGCCCCGGAAGTTGAAAATTATTATGACGAGGATCACAAGCTTTATAACCGCAGTACATTTTTCCTCAGTGCAATCACCAACAAACTGGTTCATGCAGCTTCATCATTGCTGAGAAGAAAGTATGGCATTGGCATAGTCGAATGGCGTTGTGTGGCCATGCTGGTGGAACATCCCGGCATCAATGCTTCCAGAATCTGTGACATCAGCGGCATGAACAAATCCCTGGTCAGTCAGGCCCTTGCCAAGTTGGAGACGCTGGGTTTTGTGATGACGCCGGAGGAAGCGAGATATCAAAAACCCAAGCCGATTGAGCTCACGGAAGCTGGCAGGGTTCTTTATGATACTCACATTACCGTGGTGGAAAATGCCGAAAAGGAAATCACCCAAGGCTTGTCTGCGCAGGAGCATGACGAGTTGATCCGCATGCTGCGATTGATCTACCGCAATGTAACCAATCTGGATTGGTAAATTTCTCTTTTCTCAAAAACAGTCTTGATCACGAACACATCCCTGTGTTCATGTCATCACCGATGCTTGGTTCAGTCTTTCCCACTGCTGGTGGTCTTACACCTGTAGTGGACCATGCGTGAAGTTCGGTCCACTAGCGCATCGCCGCGGCACGTTGTGCCAGGATGTAGTGCTTGATGGCTTCTGCTTCTTCCTCGGTGAGAAATGCACCTAAATTGGGCATGCCCAACGCGCCGTAGGCACCTTCGCGCACGATGTTCTGAAAAATGTTGAATGTGGCCTCCGAGGCGTGGCGCAAGTCCGCCAGCGCGCCACCTGTGGCAGCGCCGCGGCCGTGACACATCGAACAACGCTGACCGTACAGATCGGCGCCGAGGCTTTGTATTGCCGGCGAGTCGTCATAAGGAATGGCGGTGAGTTCGGGCAGGGCTTGCCCCTGCACCGGCACAATGTTGCGATCGCCATCCAGCTTGAATGTCCACAGCCGTCCTTCGGCCTTGTACTTGCCAGTGAAGTTCGAACCGAACAGTGCGGACGCCCCACCCCAGCCCACCAGCACGGACAGGTATTGGGTGCCATCGAGTTCAAAAGTCATTGGCGCTGCCATGATGCCGACACCCAGGTCCACATCCCATAGCTGGCGGCCGCTGTCGGCGGCATAGGCCAGCAGATGACCACTGCCGATGCCCTGGAATACCAGGTTGCCGGCGGTGGTGAGGGTGCCGCCGATGGAAGGGATCGGGTAGTCGATTTGCCAGCGTGGCTCACCGGCCACCGGGTCCCAGGCCAGCAAGGCCGAGGGAGAGCGGGTTTCCGGGCCGGTACCGGGGCCATATTCCGATTCCGGACGCGAAGGAATGCCCACCATGC
>JBJHAY010000417.1:0-2543 GCA_050485205.1 Gammaproteobacteria bacterium | reverse complement strand
GGGAAATGGCGGACCGGACGGGACTCGAACCCGCGACCTCCGGCGTGACAGGCCGGCATTCTAACCGACTGAACTACCGGTCCGCTGCTTGGGATAACCCAGGGCGCCTTGGTGGGTGATGAGGGATTTGAACCCCCGACATTCGCCTTGTAAGGGCGACGCTCTCCCAGCTGAGCTAATCACCCGAAGCGCCAAGAGCTGCGCATTTTACCGACTTGGACGGCCATGTCAACACCTCCAGCACGGCCAATTATTTCTCCGTGTGCTTGAAGGTGCCATCCCAGTTTTCAGGCACCCCAGATTCCCGCAACTGCGCAATTCTATCAAGGTAGATGTGGTAAAGAGCGGTGCCGGGATCTTGCGTTTGCAAGTTCATAAAGGCGGCCTCGGCGGCTTCCCACTCACGGGCGTGATAAAGGCCAAGCGCTTCATGGTGTGCCTCCACCAGGGTCAGCAGTTCGGGACTGGCATCCTGTTCGCGGCAAATGGGCTCGTAGATGCATATGGGTTCGGCCTTGCCCTTGACCTGCACTTTGTCGGCCTGGCGGCAGAGGATGCCCTGCAGTTGCTCCCTGGTTTTCTCGCCGATCAGCAGACTCACACCATAGAACTTGGTCAGGCTCTCCAGGCGCGAAGCCAGGTTCACCGCGTCACCCAGGACCGTGTAGGCGCGCCGGTAACTGGAACCCATGTCTCCCACATTCATCAAGCCCGTGTTGATGCCGATACCGATGGCGATCTCTGGCATGCCGCGGGCGCTGAACTCCTGGCGCAGAGCCTGGACCCTGGCCAGCATGTCCAGGGCTGCCTCCACCGCGTGCTGGGGATGGCGTATGTCAGGCAGTGGGGCGCCCCAGAAAGCCATCACCATGTCCCCCACATATTTGTCGATGGTGCCATTGTGGCGGAAGATGATTTCGGTGATGGGGGTGAAGAAATCATTCAGCAACTGCTTGAGCTGGATTGCGCTCAGGCGTTCCGAGATCGAGGTGAAGCTGCGGATGTCTGAGAACAGCACGCTCATTTCCCGACTCTCGCCCTGGAAGTTGTAGTTGTCCGGATCGGCCAGCATGGCATCGATGTGAGCGGGGGGGACATATTGGTCGAACATCCCCTTGATGGCGCGGCGGCTAAGGCTTTCGCGCAGGAAGCCAAAGGTCATGTTGAAAATCGTGATGATGAGAATCAGGAACAGCAGGATCACCAGGCTGATGTCGAGCCCATAGGTGGACCAGAGTTTGAAATTGAGACCAATCAGGCCGAGCATGAAAGTCAGGCTGGAAGTGATCAGCAAGGTGGCGCCCAGATGGGGATAGACCAGTGACAGGGTGGCGCCAATGCCGATGATGGCGCTGATCACCGCGCCAGCCTCCCAGTCCGGGCGGCTGGGGAAGGGGTTGGCCTGGGCATGGGCCAGCATGTTGGCTGCGCCGCTGGCTTCCGGGCCGGGACCAATTGTCATCAGGCTGGCGGCATTGAGCAGGCCATGGAGAATATTGGCATGCACTTCGACGCCTGGATAGACCGGCTCCATGGGGGTGGAGCGCAAGTCAAACAAGCCGGTGGCAGTGGTGCCGATCAAGACCAGGCTGTTGACCAATTGCTCCCGCTGATCGGCGCTGAGGTTGCCGCGCAAGACGTCAGTAGCCGAAATATAGGGAAAGGTGCCCGCGGTCCCCAGGCGTGAAGGTCCCTGATAGGGCACCAGCACGCGGCCGAAGGCATCGGTGGGAATGCGGATACTTCCCATATTGATCCCGGTGATGGTGGTCACCCCACCGATACTGTCGGTGTCGATGCTGAAGTTGTCCTCGAAGAAATACAGCCGGGCCATTTCCAGTGCCAGGGAAGGATAGAGTTGATCCTGAAAACGCATCACCAGTGGCGAGGCGCGGATGACTCCGTCGGGATCGGGCATGGTGTCGAAAAAGCCGGCTCCGGCGGCACTGGACTGGAGAACATCGACGTTACTCTCGTAACCCTGCATGTTTTGCAACAACAATGTGGGCGCCAGGCTGGTATCCAGGTCGATGATGGGTTGGGGCAGCAGCCCCACGGCCAGGTTCTCGCCGGGACGAAAGGAAAAGCCCAGCACCACGTCGCCCCGTTCCATGCTGGCGGCGAAATGGCGGTCTCCATCCAGCAGTGCTTCCATGCCGTCCAGGCCAGGCAGCAGGGCCTCCAGGGCATTGGCATCGTCCACCCGCAGGCGTAATTCATTAATCAGGTTACGCTCATACTCTGGGAAGGTGACGTCGAAGCCAATCACCAGGGCACCATGTTCGGTCAGGGCCGCCACCAGATCACCCAGCTTGAAGCGGGACCAGGGCCATTGGCCCTCGGCTTGCAAACTGCGCTGGTCATAGTCGACGATGACGATACTGTGCTCGCCACTGAATCTGCGGGGCGGCAGGGCATTGAAGCGGAGGTCATAGACCAGGTTGTCCAGGCGTGTCAGCAGCGCCTGAATCTGGGGAGGGGAACTGGTATAAAGCCACCAGATAGAAAAAGTGAGCAGGAAACCGATGCTGCCCGCGAGCGGG
>JBJHAY010000416.1:0-2563 GCA_050485205.1 Gammaproteobacteria bacterium | reverse complement strand
CTTCCCCCGAAGCCAGGGCCTTTGTTCTGGACAAATTGGCGCAACTTGGGCAGAATCTCGCCGCCCGTCGCGACAGCGATCCTCTGACGCAGGCTTTCTATCGCCAGAGTGCCCGCGACATTGCCCGTTACCTGGAAAACCCGGCGGCCAATGCCCCCGGCAGTGCTTCGCCGGTATGGGGCGCCAGGCCCAGATCCCGCTATCCCTTGCCTCCCGGTCCTCCCATGTGAGGGCCGCAGGTTGCAATGTGATCAAGATTTACTTACGTGAGCAGTTATTGGTTGTATGAGAAGTTCCTGCCTGTTGTTTGACCCCCGTTGTGGCAAAATCGACAATCCATGGCATATTGCCTGGCATGATCAGTGGTTGCCGGTGGAGTCCATGAATTTTCCAGAATTGACCGCTACCGGCAGCCCCTTGCTGTGGTTACTGGGTGCGATTTCAGCCGTAACCTTCGTCGGCACTCTGCTGGCGGTGCCCTGGGCCATTGCCCGCATTCCTGCAGACTATTTCGATGGCGAACAGCGCAAGCGCACCTGGTTTGGCCAACACCATCCGGTATTGCGACTGCTGCTGCTGGCCATCAAAAACCTGCTGGGTGTGTTGTTGCTGCTCTTGGGTATCCTGATGCTGATATTGCCGGGGCAGGGCTTGTTGACCATTCTTGCGGCCATCATCCTGCTGGACTTCCCCGGCAAGTACCGCTTTGAGTGCTGGCTGATACGGCGCCCCCCGGTTCTGAAGGCAGTCAACTGGCTGCGCCATCGCCATGGCCGCAGCCCTTTTGAATTCGATTGATGCCCTTGTCCACTCACAATTTGAGTGTTGCTCCATGCAGGGTGGCAGGGAGAAGCATGCAGTGGGCGCTCATTTCCGTTTGTATTTCACGCGCCCTCTGGTTAATCTTGCCCATGGGGTTGCCTGCTGGAAACCATCCACACTGCCCCAGTGCCGCTTAACTGCGGTTCCGCAAGTCTGTTTCAAGGGGGAATTTGATGGCGCGAATCATCGCTGGGTTGTTGGTCCTGTCCTTGAGCCTGATATACCACTGGCAGGTATTGGCACCTGATGCCAACGCCCAGCCTGCCGATACCTTCGATGACTATGCCAGTCCCGGTTCTTACCAGACCGCCAGCGTCGATGCACTGCGTTTGCCGGCCACTGATTCCGCGCCGGCTGTCAGCGTCCGCATCCATTACCCACAGGGCGAGGGTCCCTTCCCATTGATCGTCTTCTCCCACGGCCTCGGCGGCAGCAAGGACAGTTTTGCGCCGGTGACCAGCCACTGGGCCAGCCATGGCTATGTTGTGGTCCAACCCAGTCACGATGACAGCGGCGTTGGTTTCCGTGATGGCGGCATGCACCCGCCCATGGAGAAGGTGCGTGAGCGTCTTGCCAATATCACCACAGTCCTTGATGGGCTTGAAACATTACAGAGCTTGGTTCCGTCCCTGGCGGGCAGAATTGATGCCGACAGGATCGCGGTGGCGGGTCATTCCTACGGCTCCTTCATCACCCTGCTGGCGGGTGGAGCGAGTATCGATGATGGCGACACGGAGAATCTCTCCCTGGCCTACCCTGGACTGCGTTGCATCCTGCCCATATCTCCTTCCGGCAGGGGCGACTATGGCTTGAATGATGACAGTTTCAAGGCTTTGAGTCTGCCCATGATGGTGATCACCGGTACTCGCGACCAGCGCAATGGGCGTCCCGACGACTGGCGTATGGAGCCTTACCATCTAAGTCCGGCAGGTGCCAAATATCTGCTGGTCATCAGGGATGCCGAACATGGCCACTTCGGGGGTGACGCGGTCAGCGATGCTCCGGACATGGTGCGGCCAGCCACGACTGCTTTTTGGGATGCATGTCTGCTGCAGAAGCAGGCGGGACTTGCCTACCTCAATAGCCCCGAGGGTTTCCGCCGTGACGCGGGCGAGCGCGCCAGCTTCGAGATACGTTAGTTGACGCCGAGATTGGTGTTCACGATTGGGCTGGCATCTCCCACCTCGATCCACGCAGGAAAAATAACAAGCACTAAGGCTGGGGATTGATGGCGTTGAACTGGAACTTGCTGTCAGGCTTTATGGGCAGTCGTTACTGGCTGGCCTGCTGTTTATTGCTCGAGGCCGGTATTTTCGCCTTGGATGCCCGCACTCCCCTGGGATTTGCCCATGGCAGCCTGTATCTCGGGGTAATCATCCTTGCCGCCTTCAGTGGCAAAGCTCGCTACATACTGCTGGTGGCGGGCACCGCCATCATCCTGACCATCGCCGGCATTTTCATTTCCCCTCCTGGTATTGCCATGGCCTTTGTACTTGGCAACCGTCTGGTGTCCTGCCTGGAAATAACCCTGCTCAGTGCCCTGTTGCTATTCCTTGGGCAACACCGGGGCAGGGCGCGCAAGGCCGGACATGCACTCGACAGCGCGCGCGCCGAATTGGAGTCACAGCGCGCCTTGCTTGACATCGCCACCAGTACCGCGCGCATGGGAGGCTGGAGTCTGGATCTGGAGAAGCAGCGGGTCACCTGGTCCGACATGGTGGCCAGGATTCATGGCATGCCC
>JBJHAY010000415.1:0-2572 GCA_050485205.1 Gammaproteobacteria bacterium | reverse complement strand
GTACCCGTGAGCCTCATCAATATAGCCGGTGCCCAGGATGGGCAGGACTTCACCTTCGCCTATATCTCTGACTCACATATCCAGCATATCCGTGGCAATCAATTCGTCCGCAACTGGGATCGCGGCCTCATCAGCGCCGTGGCGGAAACCAACCTGCTCAACCCCAGGCCGGATTTCGTGATGTTCGGGGGAGACCTGGCACAACTTGGCACCAAGCCGGAATTGGACCATGGCTACGAGCTACTGTCCAAACTCAACTACCAGATTTACGGGGTAATGGGGGAGCACGACTACTACCTGGATTTGGGCGAGTACTGGAGTGAATTGTTCGGTGAGCATTATTACAGCTTCGACCACAAAGGCGTGCATTTCATCGTGCTCAACAGCATCCTCACCCATGATGACTGGACCTTCAATCGCTGGGAGTCCGCCGAACGTCGCATGAATGAAATGGCGGGCCTGGACAACCCCAATGGTTCGCCCTTCATGGTGGGCGAGCGCCAGCGCAATTGGCTGGCCAATGATCTTGCCAACGTCGCCAAGGATACTCCCATCGTGGTGTTTTCCCATTCACCACTGCAAAAAATCTATTCCGGCTGGAATTTCTGGACCGATGACGCCGAACAGATACAGGCTCTGTTGGCACCCTTCGACAAGGTCAACGTGATTTATGGTCATGTGCACCAGATTCAATACAACCAGATCGGCAACATCGCCTTCAACTCGGTGATGGCCACCGCCTGGCCCTGGCCCTATCCCTCGTCCTATGCCAAGTCCGGCAGTCATGTGCCGGTGATGACTGTGAAGATGAACCGGGCTGATCCCTTCAGTGAGCGGGATGCCACCGGTTGGCAACTGGTCAACATACATACTGGCCGCGTCGACATGGCATACACACTGTATGACAACACCAACCGGCGGGTTGCCTTCAACAGCGCCACCGGCCGGCCCGAGGACATGAGCTACCAGCATCCGAGCCGAAGAATTCCCCCCCAGAATCATTACTGAATCACAGCCGAAGGAAGGAGCGCGACATGAGAATCCTGATTGCCTTGATGGCGGCCCTGCTGGTGGGCACGGCAAGTGCCGATGAATTCACCGCCGAGGATCTTGCCCGCTGGCAGGCTCAATTCGAGCAGGTGGCCCAGCAAGGGCGGGAGCACTTCACTGACCCAGAACTGGGTAGCAACGGAGTGGTTTGTGCCCAATGCCATCCCAATGCCGCCAATACCCACCCCGAGACCTATCCCAAGTTCCAGAAGCAGCTGGGCAAGGTGGCGATGATGTGGGAAATGATCAACTGGTGCATCCGCAATCCCCTGGAAGGTCAGGAACTGGCGGCGGATGATCCGGTCATGATCGCCTTGCAGGCCTACATCGCCAAGGAGCGCGAAGGGGTGGCCATGGAGCCGGGCAAACACTGAGCTCATTTCGGAAACAGCACCTCCCTTGCTGCCATGGCTGTCCCAGCCCAAGCTTAGTAGCGGTCTTTGCAATGGCGATGGGTCCGAGCCGCTGCTCAAGCCGGCACTCGGTCGTGCCGACTAAGCCTTCAATCCATGACGCGGGTGACGTAGAATGCGCCCCCTGATTCATCACCCGTGGAAGCCCCGATGGCGCAGATCGGCACTGATGTTGGCAAGGCCGCCAGCCTGTTGCGGGCTGGATGTCTGGTCGGCATTCCCACTGAGACGGTTTACGGCCTGGCTGGCAACGGCCTTGACCCGGCTGCCGTGCTCGACATTTTCAAGGTCAAGCAGCGCCCGGCCTTCGACCCATTGATTCTGCATGTGGCTGATGCGCGCCAGGTTGAACCCCTGGTGGCCGAATTCCCCCCCATGGCCAGGCAACTGGCCGACAGGTTCTGGCCAGGCCCCTTGACGCTGTTGCTGGACAAATCACCCCTGGTGCCTGATCTGGTGACCTCGGGCTTGCCCCGGGTGGCCATCAGAATGCCTGCCCACCCCATGGCCCGCGAACTCCTGTCCATGCTGGAATTCCCGCTGGCGGCGCCCAGCGCCAATCCCTTTGGCTATGTCTCTCCCACCACGGCCCGGCACGTGGAGCAGCAACTGGGGCAGGCCATTCCCTACATCCTCGATGGTGGTGCCTGCCAGGTGGGCATCGAGTCCACCATCATCGGCTTCGAGTCGGGACAGCCCACCGTGTATCGCCTGGGGGGATTGGCACTGGAAGCAATCGAGGCCGAGGTGGGCAAAGTGGTGTTGGCCTTGAACCAGAGCTCGAACCCGGCGGCGCCGGGCATGCTGAAGAGTCACTATGCGCCACGCAAAACCTTGCTGCTGGGACAGCTGGATGACCTGCTCGCACAGCACCCTGGCAAGGCTCTGGGGATTCTCAGCTTCAGCCACGACTACAGTGGGTCTGAGCGGGTCTGCAGGGTCTTGTCGCCGGCGGGCAGTCTGGAGGAAGCGGCGATGGGCTTGTTCGGGGCCTTGAGGGATCTTGATGAGTCAGCCGTGGACCTGATTCTCGCCGAACCCATGCCGGATCATGGCCTGGGCCGCGCCATCAACGACCGCCTGCGTCGCGCCGCCGCCCTGTAGGGGCG
>JBJHAY010000414.1:1455-2574 GCA_050485205.1 Gammaproteobacteria bacterium | reverse complement strand
GCCCAGGACACCGCGAGGGCCAGCACCAGGGCGCGGCGCGCCAGGGGTTTCAGGTCGTGTTCCTGGTTGCATCGATTACCGTTGTGCATCGTGAGTTCCCCAGTGGTCTGATGTGAATGCCGGCAATCTAGTCTCGCCATGTGACAGTCAATGGATCCGGCGACAGATTGCCTTGGCCCCCGTGACCCGGGTCATTTCGGCTCAGGCAATCTCAGGCGCTTCACGCTCCTGTCATGGCAATCCACTAGGGTTTGTGGTTTTACGGAGGTGCGCGACTGGTGAACCGCGTCAACATTAAAGTGCCGGGGCTGCTATTCGTGGCCCTGGCCTGCGGGTTTCTGCTGGCATGGCACCACGGGAGCCTGAAACCCCTCGACAGAATCGATTGGTACGATGTGCTTGGCGAGGGCATCACCTTGCTGGTTGCCCTCGGCTGGTTCGTGGCAGTCGTGCTCACCCGCCCCGCGGGGCGGGTGACCGTCCTGCTGATGACCGGCACTAGCCTGCTGATCTGGTCATTCTTCCTCGACCTGCTGGACGAATTCCTCAAGTATCCCGAGGCCGTACGCCTCCTCAGCCTGCTGGAATCCATACCAGCGCCGTTTGGCATGCTGCTGCTGACCGCGGGGATGGCCGGCTGGATGCGTGAACAGAAGGTTCTCACCCGGCAACTGATGGGCAGGGAACACTTCCTGCGGGATCACAAGCTGCTCGATCCGCTCACCAAGCTGTACAGTCGGAGTTACCTGCATTTCGCCCTGGACAGGGAAATCCACTTGCGTCGGCCTGGGGAGTCACTGTCGCTGCTGGTGTTGAGCATCGACGGTTTCTCGACCTTTCGGCACCGTTGCGGCGCCGCGGCTGGCGATCGCTTGCTGGTGGAACTCGCCGAATGGCTGCTGATACGCACCCGCCCCTGCGATCTGCTCTGCCATTACGGTGGCGACCGCTTTGTGATGGTGCTGCCCAATACCGATAAGGAAGCCGCCAGTCGGCTGGCCAACCACTTCGCCCGGCGCTTTGTTTCCTTCAAGCACCCTGCCGGCCCCTTTTCCCTGCACTGGCAGGCGAGGGAAATCCACGAGGGATTTGCCCGGCAGGCCATCGCCGCCGACGGCG
>JBJHAY010000414.1:0-1445 GCA_050485205.1 Gammaproteobacteria bacterium | reverse complement strand
GCCCTGATGACCGCCCTTCGGGACAGCGGGGACGCCGCCGGCGACCGGGCCTGGAAGCCGGCCTGATGATCGCCCGTGGCTATCGGGACAAGTGGTTGCCCTTGGCCTCCAGCAGTCAGGACCTGATCGAACTGTGTCTTCGCCGCGATGCCGAACTCGACAGGCTGCTGTCCGGTACCCGAATCTTCAGCGATGACCTGGGCCAGGGCGACCACCTGATCAGTTGCCGGGACTGGCTTGCCCTGGTGCGCAATTGTCAGAAGCAGGTGGCCAGCGACGATCTGCCCTTCCTCGCCGCCGAGGCGCTGCTGGCCAACAGCGATCACACCCTGTTCTCCCTACTGCAAAGCGCGCGAGATCTGCGCGACGCCCTGCGTCTGTGGCACCGCCACCGCTTTCTATTCCTGCCCCTGATGCAGGCGCTGCCCCACGGCCATGATGACGGCCTGGCGCTCCATCTACTGCCCGCCGCCGGGCTTGGCCCCCAGGAGAATTTCGTCATCCACCTGACGGTTTCCCTGATCCTCGGACTGGCCCGCCACCAAGCAGGTGAATGCGCCGGCATCGAGATCGCCCTGCCGATGCCGCGCCCCGCGGATACCGAGACCTACGCGTTGCACTGGTTCCAGGTGCCCGAGTTCAACGCCCCCTGTACCCGGCTGCTGATCCCGCGAGCCCTACTGCGCGCAAGCTTCAGGGACCATGATCCCGACATCCATGCCACCCAGTTGCGGTACTGTCGCGCACGGACGAGCGCGCTGGACTGCCAACCGGCAGCATTGGAAGTCATCCGTCGCGAGCTGAAACGCGCCCTGCCCGCCAATCCCGGTCTGGCGGAGATAGCAAAGCAACTGGCCATGAGCGGCAGCTCGCTCAAGCGCCTGCTCAAGGAGCACGGGGTCAGCTATTGCCGACTAGTGGATGAGGTGCGTAGCGAGTTGGCCCTCGCCCTGCTGCGGGATCCGCGGCTTTCCAACCGCGCCATCGCCAGCCAACTGGGGTTCGCCAACGAGCACAATTTCCGCCGCGCCTTCAAGCGCTGGACTGGCTCGCTACCTAGCAATTTTCGTTTCGAGGGCCAGCCATGGCTGTCTTCTGGCTGATTGTTGAGCCTGGCTGGTAGCCGTTCTTTACTGGATGGCTCCCGTGAGGGGTTTGTCGATGACCGGGACCCAGCCCAAGTCCCTCAAGCACTGAATATCTTGGCAAAACGCGCCAGTATCTCCCCCCGGCATGATGCCGGGGTCTCGCCGTGGGGCAACAGGCGAATCTCTTTCATGGGCGGTCGCAGGGATGGCACATCCTGACGCGCTGGCATCAGCCACGCCTCGGCGGCGCCATGTTGCCCTCTGTCCGAGAGCAGAAAATCGATAAAGGCTTGGGCGCGTTCCGGCTGACGTGAGCCCTTGAGGATCATCATGGGACGGGGCACCAGCACGGTGCCG
>JBJHAY010000413.1:0-2615 GCA_050485205.1 Gammaproteobacteria bacterium | reverse complement strand
TAGGCGCCAGGGGTGTCGATCAGGGTCAGTACCGGCATCCGGTAGCGCTCCGCCAGTTGCATCAGGCGCCTGGCCTTGCGATACCCTTCTGGCTTGGGCATGCCGAAGTTGCGTCTGACTTTCTCAGTGGTACTGCGGCCTTTTTGATGCCCGATCACCATCACCGGCGTGTCTTCCAGATAAGCCACCCCTCCGATCAGCGCTGGATCGTCGGCGAACAGACGGTCACCGTGCAGTTCGTCGAAGTCGGTGAAGATATGTTCGATGTAGTCCTCGGTATAGGGGCGCAGGGGGTGTCTGGCCAGCAGCGAAATCTGCCAGGGGGTCAAATTGGAGAAGATCTTTTGCGTGAGCTTGGCGCTCTTCTCTTCCAGCTTGGCGATCTCTCCGCTGATGTTGAGCTTGTTATCGGCCCCCACCAGCCTGAGTTCGTTGATTTTCACCTGCAAGTCGGCGATGGGTTGTTCAAAATCCAGGTAATCAGGGTTCATGGTATCCAGTATTTCTCAGTTGTGTAGCCGGCACATCCTGGTGCCGTTGACCAATTTCAGTAATTGAGGGCGACACGTTGTTCGCCATAATGTTCACGGAGGCGGTGCAGCAATTCATCATGCGGCCTCACCCGCCAGGCTTGTCCCAACACGATGCTGCCCCGAGCCCCGTCGCATTCGTAATTGACGATGACTTCGCAGGCTGGCGCCGGGGAGACGTCCCGTTCAGCAGGGACTTGGGCGGGACCGGAGGCGTAATCCGCCAGGATGCTCTCCAGTTTGTGGAGAGATTCTACCTGTAATTGACGCTGATGCAAATTCACGGTGATGTTGCGGGCGTGTCGCTGACGGGCCTGCTGGAAGGAATACAACTGCCTGGCCCGCATCTGCAGATTGCCGTTGCCGCTGTATTCATCGATGCTGACAATGCCTTCCACCATCACCACGGTATCCTTGCGCAGGTGTTCGCGACATTGCTCCAACACTTCGCCAAAAAGTGACGCTTCGATGCGCCCACTGCGGTCATCCAGCGTCACAATGGCTATATTGTCGCCGCGTTTGCTCTTGATGATACGCAGATCATGGATCAGGCCCACCACGCTCTGCGGGGCCTTGTCGGGCTTGATGTTGGCAATGTTGTAGCGGGTCATGCGGGCTATTTCGGGTAAATATTGCTCGATCGGGTGGCCGGACAGATAGAGCCCAAGGGTTTCCTTTTCCTCTTGCAGCCGGCGTTGGGGGCTCCAAGGCCGCACGGTGCGGAAGTTGGCATAGACATCACTGGCAGCCGTGGGCACAATCTCGCCAAACAGATCGCCAATGCCACTGGCCTCGGTACGGGAGCTTTGTTCCGCCGCCTTGACCGCCTCCGCCATGCTGGCCAGTAGAATCGCCCGGTCCGCGCCAAATCCGTCGAAGGCGCCCGACTTGATCAGGGCTTCAATGGAGCGTTTGTTGACTCCACCAAGATCCACCCGCTTGCAGAAATCGAATAAATTGGCGAAGGGGCCATCCTGCTCACGGGCCCGGATCAGACAGGATACCGGCCCTTCCCCCAGCCCCTTGATGGCGCCCAAGCCATAGATGATGCGTCCCTCGGCATCCACGGTGAAACCATATTCACCACTGTTGACATCGGGAGGCAGCAAGGTCAGCCCCATGCGCCGACACTCCTCCACCAGTACTACGATCTTGTCGGTATTCTGCATGTCGGCGGTCAACACTGCCGCCATGAAATGAGAGGGATAGTGCCACTTCAGCCATGCAGTCTGATAAGAGACCAGGGCATAGGCGGCTGAGTGAGACTTGTTAAAGCCATAGTCGGCAAATTTCTCCATCAGGTCAAAAATCGCACTGGCCTGATCGGCATCAATATTGTTTTTGCGCGCGCCCTCCTGGAAAATCTGCCGTTGTTTCTGCATTTCCTCGGGTTTTTTCTTGCCCATGGCACGGCGCAGCATGTCGGCACCGCCAAGCGTGTAATTGGCCAGCACCTGGGCAATCTGCATCACCTGTTCCTGGTACAGAATTACACCGTAGGTATTTCTGAGCACGGGTTCCAGGGCGGGATGGGGATAGCTGACGCTGGCACGCCCATGCTTGCGATTGATGAAGTCATCCACCATGCCTGAGCCCAGTGGACCGGGACGAAACAGTGCCACCAAGGCGATGATGTCCTCGAATGTGCTGGGCCTGAGACGCTTGATCAGGTCTTTCATACCCCGGGATTCCAGCTGAAATACCGCTGTGGTCTCGCCTTTTTCAAGCAGACTGTAGACATTGGCATCATCAAGTGGAATGGTGTTGATGTCGATCACCTTCGACTCCGGACCTACCCGAATCATTTTGATCGCCCAATCAATAATGGTCAGGGTGCGCAATCCCAGGAAGTCGAATTTGACCAGACCCGCGCTCTCGACATCGTTTTTGTCGAACTGAGTCACCAGATTGCCACCGCTTTCATCGCAATACAGCGGGGTGAAGTCAGTCAGCCTGGTAGGCGCGATCACCACGCCCCCGGCGTGCTTGCCGACATTGCGGGTAAGGCCTTCCAGCTTGAAGGCCATGTCCATGATTTCCTGGGCTTCTTCATCCGCGGCAATGAACTCCGGCAATTGCGGCTCT
>JBJHAY010000412.1:0-2627 GCA_050485205.1 Gammaproteobacteria bacterium | reverse complement strand
GCCCAGGGGGATGTCCAGGGCTTCCGCCACTTCCTTATAGGACAGGCCCTGCACGGCCACCATGCTGAGCACCAGATGCTGGTCCTCGGGTAACTGCTTCATGGCTTCGTTGACTTGGCTCAATTGAATTTTCATGTGCATTTCTCGTTCACCTTCCACATGCAGGGTATCCTCCAAAGCCGGATCCCACGCGGCCTGTTTGCGGACCTTGCGGGCCCTGTAGTCATCAATCCACAGGTTGCGACATACTGTGAATGCCCATCGACTGAGGTCCGCGCCATCCGGCACGCCCTTGCTGAGCAGGCGTTCCACGGTGGCCTGCAAAAGATCGTCGGCATCCGCGGCGGCATTGGTCAGCGACCAGGCAAAACGCCTGAGGGCTGGCAACAATTCGATCAGTTGCTCGTTCATCGGGGGTTGTTCTCCTTTTTGTCACCCAGTTGCCCGGTTGACGGCTGGCTTTGCATTTTATTCCGCCTCAGGGACTTTTTCCGTTTCAATGTCGTCTACTGTGCAAGAACTCACAATATCGAGTACTGGAATTGACATAAGGTCACAACAGCACTAGTTTTTCTATAAGAGCGAGTCTTGCTCGCCACCACTGTCCACGCCAACCAAGCATGTCATGATGAGATCCAAAACCCTCACAATCGGCTTGACCGGGTTCCTCCTGGCCCCGCTTCTGACCCAGGCCCAGCCAGGTCTGCAAAACCTGATCGAGCGCCAGGCGGAGCGTGCCCAGACCCAGGCGGTGGAGCGTACGGTGCGGCAGGCGGAGCAAGTACAAAACCGCGCAGTGGAGCGGGTTGAAGCGCGCGCCGAGGTGATCCAGAACCAGGCCATCGACCGGGTCCAGAATCAGGTGGAAAGGGTGCAGTCCCAAGCAGTAGAGCGCAGCCAGGGGCAGGTAGAAAGAGTCCAGGGCCAGGCGGCAGAACGCGCCCAGGGCCGCATCGAACGCGCCCAGAACCAAGCTGCGGAGCGGGCACAGGGACAAGTGACGCGGGCTCAGGAGCAGGTGGAAAGGGCACAGGCGAGGGCCTCTGAACGGGCAGAGACAGTAGCCCAGGTAGTGGAGCGCCAGGCTGGACCACCAGCCGAGCGTCTGCAAAATCTCCCCGAACCGGCACAAGGTGCCATCGCCGCACAGCAGGGCAGAGGTGGCCTCATCAACGAGCGCGCCGCAGCCGCGGCTGCGGGGGGGCAGGCCGCGGATGAGCGCGAACGCCGCATCATCAACGACCAGGGGGGTGCTCCAGCCTTCGTTGAAATCGTGCTTCAGCCCAATATACGCGCCATCGAATTCGAGTGGGTGATGTTGGTGGATACTGCCCAGCGTCAGCGTCTCGATACCGAGGCAGCGGCCTTGCTTCCCTTCCTGGCTGATGTCCGCCCCTTCAGCGCCACCGGTTCGGAGTTGCTCACCTTCCGCGTGCCTCCCGATCTGGATGCCAATGACAACATCCTGCAACTGCTGCCTGATGACCTGCGCGGATTCATTGATCGCAACCACGTCTACAGTGTGCAGAATACCGAGACTGCCCTGCCGGTGCGGACTCAGCCCAAGGAAGGGGATTGGCGTGGACTGCAACTGCCGATGCCCATGCGAGCAGTGTGCGAGGCACCTCTCGCAGTGGGCATGATTGATTCGGCCATCGCCGACAGCCATCCGGCCTTTGTGCGCGAGGATGGCCATGGCGTCAGCATGACCACCCAGAGTTTTGTCGAACCTGGCCTGGTCCAGCCCACTGATCATGGCACTGCCGTGGCCAGCCTGCTGGTGGGCAGACAGCCTGGGGCTAGTGACAAGAATGACGCCCTGCAGCCACTGCTGCCCAACGCCTCACTGTATTCCGCCACCGTGTTTTATGCCCAGCAGAACGAGGGCCAGGGCACCACGCTGCTGCACCTGCTTGAGGCCCTGGACTGGCTGGTGGCACAAGAGGATTTGCAGGTGATCAACATGAGTCTGGCGGGACCGGCCAACCGCTTGCTGGCCATGGGTATCGAAGGTGCCGTGCAGCGTGGCAAGGTCATCGTGGCGGCGGCGGGTAACGAGGGGCCCCACGGCGAGCCGCGCTATCCCGCGGCCTATGACAATGTCATCAGTGTCACCGCTGTGGACCGCGACACCAGCATCTACCGTTGGGCCAACCAGGGAGACTACATCGACTTTGCCGCGCTTGGTGTGTCGGTGCCAGTGGCCAAGGGTGAGGGAGGCTTTGGCCGGGAATCCGGCACTTCCATGGCCGCACCAGTGGTCACGGCTTTCCTGGCTTGTGAGTTGCAACAGCAGGGAGATGTCAAGCGAGCCCTGGCCAGCCTTCAGGCCCGGCTGCTCGACCTCGGCGCCCCCGGCAAGGACCCCATCTTCGGCCACGGCCTCCTCCATCCCCTCTAGCCGCAGCCCCGACCACTGCTCTCGACTCCCTTCTCCTGGAGCAGCGAACCCTGAGCGGAACTCCCCCCTGTAGCAGCGAGCCCTGCTCGCGACAAGCCCGCCAAGCCATATCAACAGCAACAGCAATAGTTATAGCAATAGCACTGAAGCCAGAGGTGCGGGGGCTTTGGGGGGGGGGGTGAAAAAGCACGTGCGCAAGGGTGGGGGAGGCGGGGACCCACCGCAG
>JBJHAY010000411.1:0-2658 GCA_050485205.1 Gammaproteobacteria bacterium | reverse complement strand
CATCAAGATCGGCGCCACCCTCAGCATCGGCAACTACCTGGCCATTCCGCTGCTGGCGGAGTTCATGGCGCGCTTTCCCGAACATCGCATCAGCCTGGAGGTGGACAACACCGAGCGCATCAGCCAGCGGGTGGCTCACTTCGACCTGGACATGGGTCTGATCGAAGGCGAAATCAACGACCCCGACCTGCATGTGAGCCCCTGGCGCGAGGACGAGCTGGCGGTGTTCTGCGCCCCTGATCATCCTCTTGCCCACAAGAACACATTGCACAGAAAAGACCTGCTGTCTGCCTCCTGGATACTCAGGGAGCCCGGCTCCGGCACCCGCCAGACCTTCGACCGGGCCATGCATGACCTGCTGCCGCAACTGCAAATCAGCCTGGAACTGGAACACACCGAGGCAATCAAGCGCGCGGTGGAAACCGGCATGGGCATCGGCTGTCTTTCCATCGTCACCCTGCAGGATGCCTTCCGCCATGGCAGGCTCAAGCGCCTGAAAGTGCCTGGCCGTGACTTCCGGCGCACCCTCTACGTGATCCGGCATCGGCACAAATACAGCAGCCTCGGCCTCAAACGCTGGTTGGAGCTGCTGGGGCTGTCTGTTGCAACCTCCTGAAATGTTTCTGGTATACTCGGCGCTTTTTTGAGCGCCACCTGGCCGCTGAACACTGAAAAACTTCCCTGCGATCATAAGAGAAAGATTTAGCAGCGCGCCTGGGTCACCTACGGCACAACAAAAATCCAAGACTGAAGGGGTTTCCCCAGGATGTTCTATAGTCAACAGCTAATGTCCTGTCCCGCCAATACCTTGTCATTCAGCGCGCCCCCCGGGAGGGCAAGGTATTTGCGGAATAGAACACTGGCGCAGGCAATCATCATGGCCGTCGGCAGCCTCATTGTGCATGACGGCTGGGCCCAGGCGGGTGACCGTCTCTCGAATCAAAAGCAGGTACGGGCGGTCAAGGTGGACCGGCGCCCAGTGATCGACGGCGTGCTGGACGAAGACATCTGGCAATTGGCGGAACCCATCACCGACTTCCACCAGACCCGCCCCGGCGATGGCACCCTGCCTTCGGAATTCACCGAGGTACGCATCATCTTCGACGAGGACGCCCTGTATATCGGCGCCCGCATGGACGACAGCAACCCCGACATGATTGCCGCCCCCACCATCCGCCACGGCCAGGGCCTGGGGCCTGATGACCGCCTGGTGGTGATCATCGACCCCTTCAACACCCGCCGCACCGGCTACCGCTTCGAAACCAATATCAACGCCGTGCGCCACGATGCCCTTTACACCAGCATCAATTCCTTCCAGGCGGATTGGTCCACCATCTGGGACGTGGCCGCCAGCCGCACGGAGGATGGCTGGGTGGCGGAAATCGAGATACCCTTCAAGTCCCTCCCCTTTGATCCCACTACTGACACCTGGGGATTCAATTTCGGCCGCGGCATCCGTCGCCGGGGCGAGGAAATGGCCTGGGTATCCTACAACCGCACCTACAATCCAAGCATTTCCGGCACCATGACCGGAATGGAAGGCATGAATCAGGGGGTGGGCCTGGACGTGGTGCCATCATTTTCCGTCAACCAGATGAATCGCTACGACCCCAAGACCAACCAGACCTTCACCACCCCGTCGCTGGACGCCTTCTACCGGCTGACGCCCTCGCTCAATGCCGCCCTGACCATCAACACCGACTTCTCCGCCACGGAGGTGGACAATCGCCAGGTTAACCTGACCCGCTTCAACCTGTTCTTTCCCGAGCGCCGTGACTTCTTCCTCAACGACTCGGATCTGTTTCAGTTTGGCAACATCGGGGGCGGCGGCAATGATGCCCAGTCCCGCCCCTGGCGCGAAAATGCCAGGCCCTATTTCTCCCGCCGCATTGGCCTCAGCGCCACCGGGCAGCCGGTGGACATCAATTATGGCGGTCGCGTCAGCGGCCGTGTCGGCAGGTGGAACATCGGCACCCTGGCCATACGCCAGGATGCCTTCGGCGACGTGGACGCCAGTGACCTGTTCGTCGGGCGCTACTCCGCCAACGTGCTGGCGGAGTCCAATCTCGGGGTAATCGTCACCCACGGCGACCCCTCCAGCAATCTGCACAACGCAGTCTATGGCATGGATTTCCGCTACCTGAACACCCGTCTCGCCAGTGGCCAGGTGCTGGAAGCCGATGCTTGGTACCAGGTGTCGGACACCGAGGGCATCACCGGCGACAATGCCGCCTGGGGCCTGGGGCTGCGCTCGCCCAACAACAATGGCTTGCGCGGGGGCGTCGAGTACAAGCAGGTGCAGCGCAACTTCAACCCTGCCATGGGCTACATCAATCGCGCCAATGTCCAGGACATGGCGGCGGATGTGGGCTATACCCGCTTTTTCAGCAGTGGATTTCTGCAAAGAGCCTACACAGGCGTGGACATGCAGCGCATCGAGGACATCGACGGCGGCCTGCAAAGCCAGGCCCTGGTGCTGCGCCTGATGGAATTGGAAAACAGTACCCGCGACCGCCTCTGGATGTCATACCGTGAAAATCGTGAAGTGGTACAGAACCCCTTTACCATTTACCGGGAACCTGGCAGGGAACTGCGCGTGACCCCTGGCAACTACAGTTTCAACGAACGCACCATCGGCGTCGGCTCCGGCAACCAGAG
>JBJHAY010000410.1:0-2663 GCA_050485205.1 Gammaproteobacteria bacterium | reverse complement strand
TCCAAGTCCGGCTTCATTTCCTGTAACTCCTGCCACAACCTGAGCATGGGGGGTACCGACAACATTCCGACTTCCATCGGTCACGACTGGTTCGAGGGGCCCATCAATGCCCCCACGGTGTTGAACTCTGGTTATAACGTGGCGCAGTTCTGGGATGGCAGGGCCGCGGATCTCAAGGAGCAGGCTGCCGGTCCCATCGCCAACCCCGGAGAGATGGCCTTCACCCATGAACTGGCTGTGGACGTGATTGCCTCAATCCCTGGATACCGCAAGGAGTTCAAGTCTGTATTTGGTGATGACACAGTCAACATCGACCGGATTGCCGGTGCCATCGCCGAGTTCGAGGAAACCCTGGTCACCCCCAATTCCCGCTTCGACCAGTGGCTGTTGGGCGACAGCAAGGCGCTTACCCAGGAAGAACTGGCGGGCTATGAGCTGTTCAAGTCCACAGGTTGTATTTCCTGCCACAACGGTCCCGCCGTGGGAGGGGGCATGTTCATGAAGATGGGACTGTTGGCTCCCTATGAGACGGACAACCCGGCGCTGGGACGTTTTGATGTCACCGGCAATGAAGCTGACCGTCATGTGTTCAAGGTGCCGACGCTGAGGAACATTGACATGACCTATCCCTACTTCCATGACGGCGCGGTGGATACCCTGGAACAGGCAGTGGACATCATGGCCAGGCTGCAATTGGGCAGAGCCTATACCGAGCAGGAAAATGCCAGGATCGTCGCCTTCCTGCGCACCCTGACCGGTGACCAGCCTAGCTTCGCGCTGCCGGTATTGCCGCCGTCCACCAAGCACACGCCCAGGCCGCAACCATTTGGTGGCTAGCTCTGGATTGCCCCAAGCTTCCAGCCGTGGCCGCCCAGTCCGGAATCTGGCCCGGAACCCGGCTGCAATGGGAGCTTGGGGTATGAGCACAGCGGCATTAAGAGACAAAAAAAAGCCCCTCGGGAAGAGGGGCTCAGTTATGTCAATCAAAGGGGAGATTGGATGGTCTGAGAAAAACCATCACTCAAATACATGCATTTGCCGTGCCAAGTTTTAAAATTTCTGCCAATGCCCTTGGCGTTTTCTCGCTGGCCCTGCCGACAGGACTGGAGACATTTCTATAAATAACCTCGGTTTTCGATTACCATAGCGGCCTTGAAAATTCCTGCTACGACAAGGGCCGACCCACATGCTGATTCTGCGCGGCGCTCCCGCTCTTTCTGCTTTTGCCGCGGATAAACTGCTCCAGGACATCCAATCCCATATCCCCACTGTCACCGGCCTGCGCGCCAGGTTCGTGCACTTTGCCGATCTGGCCGCGCCATTAAGTGCCGAAGAGGAGCAAGTGCTGGGAAAACTGCTTCAATATGGACCATCAAGCCCCGAAACGGGGCATCAAGATTTTTCCCATGCCGAAATGTTCGTGGTGGTGCCCAGGCCAGGCACCATTTCACCCTGGTCCAGCAAGGCCACGGACATCGCCCATGGTTGTGGCCTGGCCAAGATCCGCCGGCTGGAACGGGGCATCATCTATACCTTGAGCGGCACGGGACCCTTGAGTGGCGACAGTGAAAGCCTCAAGCCTTTTCTCCATGACCGCATGACCCAGGCGGTGTTGCCGCAACTGGACGATGCCGCGATGCTCTTCACCCATGCGGAACCGACACCGTCCCGCAGCGTGGACATTCTCGCAGGTGGCCGCGAGGCACTGCTGCAGGCCAACCAGGCCATGGGCCTGGCCCTGGCGGATGATGAAATCGACTATCTGTTGAGCGCCTTCCAGGGCCTGGGCAGAAATCCCAGGGACGTGGAACTGATGATGTTCGCCCAGGCCAACTCCGAGCATTGCCGCCACAAGATTTTCAATGCCTCCTGGACCATCGATGGCGAAGACCGCGACAAGTCCCTGTTCGCCATGATCCGCAACACCCATGAATTGCATGGGGAAGGGGTGCTGTCCGCCTACAAGGACAATGCCGCCGTGATCAGTGGCCACGTGGCCGGCCGCTTCTATCCTGATCCGGAAAGCCGGGTCTATGGTTTCCAGCAAGAGCCCATCCACATTCTGATGAAGGTGGAAACCCACAACCATCCCACCGCCATTGCACCGTTTCCAGGAGCCGCCACCGGTTCTGGCGGCGAGATTCGTGATGAAGGCGCCACTGGCACCGGCGCCAAGCCCAAGGCCGGGTTGACAGGATTCACGGTGTCCAACCTGCGCATTCCCGGTTACGAACAGCCCTGGGAGCAGGATTTTGGGCGTCCGACTCATTTCGCTTCAGCTCTGCGCATCATGCTGGAGGGGCCCATCGGTGGCGCCGCCTTCAACAATGAATATGGCCGTCCCAACCTTTGTGGCTATTTCCGCACCTTCGAAATGGCGGCGCCGGTGCCGGCCTTGGATACGGCCGTGGACTTACGTGGCTATCACAAGCCCATCATGATTGCCGGTGGCTATGGCAATATCCGCGAGTCCCATGTGGAGAAGGGCGAGATTCCAGTGGGTGCCCATTTGATCGTGCTGGGTGGTCCGGCCATGCTGATCGGGCTGGGAGGCGGCGCGGCTTCCTCCATGAACGCGGGCACCAGTAGTGAGTCCCTGGACTTTGCCTCGGTGCAGCGGGACAACCCGGAAATGGAACGGCGCTGTCAGGAAGTGATCGATC
>JBJHAY010000409.1:0-2679 GCA_050485205.1 Gammaproteobacteria bacterium | reverse complement strand
TAGTACAGCTTGGCCTGGCGGACATCGCCGCGGCGCACCAGCTTGACGCTCTCGATGAGATTGCTGTGGGTCTGGAAGGTTCTTTCCACGCCCACGCCGTGGGAAATCTTGCGCACGGTAAAGGCGGAATTGAGGCCACGGTTACGCTTGCCGATCACCACGCCTTCAAAGGCCTGAAGACGCTCACGGTCACCTTCCTTGATCCGAACCTGGACCACCACGGTGTCGCCGGGACCAAACTCGGGGATATCGGACCGCAGTTGGGCCTGTTCCACTTTCTGAATAATGCTGTTCTTTTCCATTGTCTTGCTCCACCTGTCAATACTGTCAATGCCGGACCATGCCGCCGAAGGCTGCATGGCGAAATCCTGCCCTGCTATGTGGCCTGTCCAGGCCCGCGGATCAAGGCTTCCGCTGTTTTCCATGCTCCCTGATGTATGCATCCAGCAAGTCCTGCTCGGTCTTGTCCAGGACCCTTTGCGCCAACAGATCGGGGCGCCTCTGCCAGGTCCGGCCCAAACTTTGTTGCAAACGCCAGCGGGCGATGGCGGCATGATCACCACTCAGCAACACCGGTGGCACCGCCCGGCCCTCAAACTGTTCCGGCCTGGTGTAGTGGGGACAATCCAGCAGCCCCTCGGCAAAGGAGTCTGCACCCGCCGAGCCTTCATGACCGAGAGCACCGGGCAGCAGCCTGATCATGGCATCCACCAGCACCATGGCGGCCAGTTCTCCACCGCTGATCACGAAATCCCCCAGGGAAACTTCACGATCCACATGAGCTTCCACTACCCGCTCATCGATCCCTTCATAGCGTCCGCAGAGCAGAATCAACTCCCCCGCCGACATCAATTCCCGCACCCCTTCCTGGGTCAACTTCTCGCCTTGGGGCGACAGATGAATCACCTGAGCCCCTGGCCGTGCTGCCCGGGCCGCCTTGATCGCCTGCCCCAGTGGGCCGGTCTTCATCAGCATGCCGGGGCCACCACCGTAGGGCCTGTCATCCACCGTGCGGTGCCGGTCGCTGGCATAATCCCTGGGGTTCCAATAGCGCAGGCTTGCCAATCCGTCCCTGCATGCCCGCCCGGTCACGCCATAATCAGTCACCGCGCTGAACATGCCGGGAAACAGCGTGACAATGCCAACCCACATGCTTGCAATCCTCTGCGTCCCGTGCCCGGGACACCTTCAAAAATCCGCTTCCCAATCCACGGTGAGGGTGCCGCCAACCAAGTCCACCTGTTTCACCACTGTGTCCTTGAGATAGGGAATCAGGCGCTCCCTGTCATCAATGCTGGCGCTGACGGGCTTTAGCACCAGGACATCATTGGCGCCGGTTTCCATCAAGTGATCCACCGCGCCCAACACTTCGCCGGACAGATTGAGCACTTTCAAGCCCACCAATTGGTGCCAGTAATAACTGCCCTGTTCCAATGCCGGCAAGGAATCGGTGGGTACCAGCAGTTCCTGTCCGGTATATTGCCTTGCCAACTCGCGGTCATCACAACCTTCGATGTGGGCCACCAGGAACTTGCCCTGACGCCGCGCTTCATCCAGCACTATACGGCGCATCACAGCACCGTGCTGAACCTGGAATTCGCCATATTCCAGAATGTTATCAATGGGATCGGTGAAGGAAATCAGCCTCACCCATCCCTTGATGCCATGGGGGGCGCCGATGCGCCCCAGGGCAATCATGCCATCCGGCCTTGCCGCCTTCATGGCATCGTAACCGTCAGTCCGTCGCTCAGGCGCTGGTGGCGGGAGCCGCGGAGGCTTCCTTGATCAGGCTGGCAACACGTTGACTGGTCTGCGCGCCCTGGCCCAGCCAGAACTGAACACGGTCCAGGTCCACACGCAGGCGCTCTTCACTGCCACGGGCACTGGGATTGAAGAAACCCACGCGCTCGATGAAACCACCATCGCGGGATTTGCGGCGGTCGGACACGGTCAGGTGGTAGAAGGGATTCTTCTTGGCGCCGCCGCGGGAAAGTCTGATAGTTACCATAACGCTTTGTTCCTGCAATAAAAATAATATCTGATTCGAATCATCCGGGAGCAGCCGACACCATTTCCCTGGTGTCGCGGCATTCCCGACCAGCCCGTCCGGACAGGGGCCGGGCCCGGAAAAAGGCGAGCATTCTAAGGCAAATGCCCGCAGTTTGGAACAGATTTTTCAAAGCCCGGGGAAACCGCCACCCGGTGGCCGCATGCCGCCCATCCCCCGCATCATGTTGGCCAGACCACCCCCCTTCATCTTCTTCATCACCTTCTGCATCTGCTTGTGTTGCTTGAGCAAACGGTTAAGGTCCTGAATGGTGGTGCCAGAGCCCTGGATGATGCGGCGCTTGCGGGAACCATTGAGCATGTCGGGGTTTTGCCGTTCCTTGGGCGTCATGGAATTGATGATGGCCTCCATGCGCACGAAACTGCGGTCATCCACCATGGAAGCAGCTGCCTTGGTCATGCCGCCCATGCCGGGCAGTTTGTCCAGCATGCTGCCGATGCCACCCATGTTGCGCATCTGCTCCAACTGCTCCTTGAAGTCCTGCAAGTCGAAGCGCTTGCCCTTCTTGATCTTGGTGGCAAGCTTGGCGGCCTTGTCCTTGTCCACCTTCTTTTCCACTTCCTCGATCAGGGACAGCACGTCCCCCATGCCGAGAATGCGGGAAGCCAGCC
>JBJHAY010000408.1:0-2710 GCA_050485205.1 Gammaproteobacteria bacterium | reverse complement strand
GACAGGCTTGATATGCCCCCGCGACTGCTTGACGAAGCCATAGACCATGCTCAGGCCCAATCCAGTCCCCTTGCCGGGTTCCTTGGTGGTGAAGAAAGGATCGAAGACATGGGGCAGATCGCTGGCGTTGATGCCCTCGCCGGTGTCTGATACCGCCAACATGATGTACTGCCCGGGCGTCACTTCCTCGTGCTGGTTGGCGTATTCCTGGGTGAGATGGGTATTGCCGGTTTCAATGGTCAGCCGCCCGCCCTCCGGCATGGCATCCCTGGCATTGAGGCAGAGGTTGAGCAGCGCGCTTTCCATCTGTGCCTTGTCCACCTGAGCCGGCCACAGACCGGCGGCATGGATCAGTTCGATCTCGATATCTTCCGGCAACGTGCGACGCAGCAAGCCCTCCATGCCATTGACCAGCTTCTTCAGGTCCACGGCACTGGGTTCCAGAGGCTGACGTCTGGCAAAGGCCAGCAACTGGCTGGTGAGTTGGGAAGCCCGGTCCACCGCCTGGCGGGTCATGTCCACCAGGGGCAGCAATCGGTTATCCTCTTTCATGTTCTCTGCCAGCAATTCCGTATTGCCTTGGATCACGGTCAGCAGGTTGTTGAAGTCATGGGCCACGCCCCCGGTAAGCTGGCCCACCGCTTCCAGGCGCTGGGACTGAATCAATTTCTCCTGCAACAGGCGATTTTCGGTGATGTCGGTCATGCCCCCCACCATGCGCATGGCCTGACCATCTTCGTTACGAATCACGAAGCCACTGTCGCTCACATAGGCACATGAGCCATCCTTGCGCAGAAAGCGGTACTCCTGTTTCCAGGCAAGGCGTCTGCTGGACAGTACTTCTTCGCGGCTTTGCCGAACCCCTCGCGCATCTTCGGGATGCACCTTGTCGAGCCAGTCCTGGTAACAGCTGAGTTCCTCCGGGTCATGGCCAAACAAGGTGCGCATGGACTCATTCCACCAGATTTCATCACTGCTGATTTGCCAGTCCCAAATGGCGTCCACCGTGGCCCTGGCCACCAGTTCGAAGCGCTCTTGTGCAATCCGGATATCTTGTTCGCGCTGACGCTTTACCGTCACGTCCTGGAAGTAGATCAGCAAGCCATCATCCGTGGGCAAGGCCTTGACTTCAAATACCTTTTCAAGCGGACCATAGGCCTCTTCAAATGTCACCGGGATCTGATCCCGCACCGCCCGTTGATAGTGCTCTGCAAACTTTTCCGCATCCGGAAACGAATCCCACACCACTGTACCCAACAAAACCTCACGTTGGCACTGCAATACTTTTTCCGCCTCGCGGTTCATGTAGACCACTCGCCACTCATGGTCGAGAGCCAGGTAGGCATCACTGATGTTTTCGATGGTGTGGGTCAGTTTCTCCGCTTGCTTGCGGGTATCTCTTTCCAATTGCTTCTGGGTTTCAATGTTGACGGCACTGCCGCACCACATGCTCAACTCGCCATGGGCATCATACATCGGGCAGGCCTGGATCATATGCCAGTGGTAGACACCGTCATGGCGTCTCACCCGGGCCTGATTGACATAGGGGCCGCGGCTGGCGACCGCCGCCAACCAACTGCTGCCGACCTGCTCCAGATCATCAGGATGGATCACGCTGGCCCAACGTTCCATCGGCAATACCTGGTCCAGAGGTTTGCCACAAAATGCCACCAATGCCTGATTGCTGAAGTCGAGCGTTCCATCCGGCTGCGCGGTCCAGAGGATCAGGGGAATGGCATCCGCCATCTGCTGAAAACTACGCTTGTGCTGCAGCAACAATTCCCGCAGGTCCACCTCGCTGGAGATATCCTGGAATGCTCCCTGCAAGGCCACGATCCGGCCTTCTCCATCGTACAGAGGACAGCCTATCGCTCTCACCCAAACGCGCTCCCCTTGGGCATTGATGATTTCCGCCTCTTCATCGTAACCGGTGCCATCCTCGATACAACGCTCCACCGCCTGGATGATCTTGTCACGATACTCTGGGGCATAAAAAGTCACCCCCTCCTCCAGGCTTGGATGATATCCACTGGGCATGCCATGAATCCTGGCCACCATGTCGGACCAGGTGACCCGCTGCTTCTCCAGATCCAGACTCCAGCCTCCCATGCGCGCGGTACTGGTGGCGATGTCCAGCAAGGCACGCTGGGACTCCAACTCAGAGCGCGCGCTGTCAAGGGCCTTGTCGGCTTTGCGTATCAAGCCCCGATGTTGCCCCAGAAACACCAGCAGGCCGCTGAGCAGGGCTATCTCGACACAGGAAAGCAGGCGGTTGCCAAGCACATAGGGCATGGCGATACCCGGAGGAGAAATAAAAATGCCGGCAAGGGTCAGGATGATGGCAGTGCCTGCCACCATCAATATGTAGCGGGCCTTGCCACTGAAGGCTGCCAGGATAATCACCACGAGATACAGGCTGCCATGAGCAAAGCCCAGGGGAGTACGTCCATCCAAGGCAAAGATACCGGCCTCGGCCAACATACAGCAAGCCAGCCAGTAACGACTGTTCATGAAACCTGAGAGCAAGTTCCAGTTCAATGGCATCAATCCCCAGCCCTAGCGCAGTTAATCCTTGTAGTCATACCCACTTGGGAGATTCCAGCCCAGCCGCGAAAACCAATGCCGGCGTACTCTAACGAATATCAAAGCTGGCGCGCTCACCTGCGTCCCGGCGGAAGCCCTCGGGGCTATTGAGGTAGGCAAGTCCCGC
>JBJHAY010000407.1:0-2717 GCA_050485205.1 Gammaproteobacteria bacterium | reverse complement strand
TCAGGAGGGGGCCGAAAATTTCAATCTGCTTGCCAATCAACTGAAGGGCTTTGCTATTGAACTCGAGGAGTTGGCCACCCGCCGCCAAATGTCCGGCTTTCGCCCCTTGATGGAAAGAATCAACGGCACCTGTAATTCCTGCCACAGGTTGTACCGGGGCAGGTAATGCGTTTCCTTTGCGGCGCCCTGCTGCTTTGCGTGGCCAGCCAGGCCATGGCGGCCACGCCGGATGTGAGTCTTGAACAGGACGCCGCCGACGCCCCTGATATCAGCAGCGCCATCAATCTTTCCGGTTCCCTGCCTGGATTGTTTCCCCATACCCGCTTCAGCATGGGAGGTTTTGGCCGCTTGCATATCCTGTCCGGCGATGTCAGCCCCGGCAGGCGCCTGCTGGGCGACCAGATGTTGTTCATTCCACACATTCCTGTGCGTGGCAGCGAGGCATCCAGGGGCGACAGGCTGTTGGCCCATGCCAAGGACAGCCGTATCTGGTTCCGTGCCGTAACCCCCAGTCAGTGGGGCAATGTGGAAGCGTTGGCGGAATTCGATCTCTATGACACCCCGGAACGACACCAACCCAGGGTCAGGCATCTCTACGGTATATTTGGCCGTTTGCTGGTGGGGCAGACCTTCACCACTTTCACCAATACCTCAGCCTTGGCTGATCTGGATGCGGCCATTGCCGTCGGCAATGTGGTGACGCGCCAGCCCATGCTGAGATGGACCCAGCCCCTGGCAGATGGCATGAATTTGGCCCTGGCTCTGGAACAACCCTTGAGCCGCATCAACCGCGCCGGCGAGCCGGGCTTCAGCGCGCCCGGTGGGGAAAGCACGCCGGATCTGGTGGCGCGTTTCACCTCCAGTGGTCCATGGGGTAATGTTTCCCTGGCCGCCATGGCGCGGCAAGTCACCACGAGCCAGTGGGTTCTGGAACAAGGCACTCAACAGTGGGGGGGTGCCTTGAGCCTGGCGGGCCGTATCGAAATCGGCGCCCTCGACAATGTGCGCTTCATGTTCAACCATGGCAACACGCTGGCGCGTTACTCGACCCTTGGTGCCTACGCCGATGGTATCGTTGAGGCGGAAGGGAACTTGCAACTCAATACCATCCACAGTTCCATGGTGGCCTATCAGCATTTTTGGACGCCCCAGTGGCGCAGCAGTCTGGGCCTGAGCCACTCCCGTGCCAGCCTGCCGACAGCCGCGGTGGATGACTTGACACGGGCTTCCCGCTCGGCCCATGCCAACCTGATCTGGGCTCCCACTCCGCGTGCCTCCGTGGGCTTGGAATATCTTTATGCCGAACGCGAGTTGCAGGATGGACGGGGCGGAGAATTGAGCCGTTTTCAGGTGACCATCAGGGTTAATTTCTAAACCGGATAGCGCAAATCCTGGTGCTGTTCAGGGCCTGGACCGGGACGTCCCGGAGCGCGCCACTGGGGCCGTGGCAGGGACGCAAAGCATGCGGCCAGGCTTTCCCCTCCCGGCCAAGCCTGTTAAGGTAAGTGCTGTCATGCAACAGTTCCTCCAGTCCACACTGCTGATATTCGTCCTGCTCAATCCCTTCATCATGAGCATCTACCTGATCTCCCTGGTCAGGGGTGTCGACCTGTCACGATTTTCCAAGTTGATGATCAAGGCGGGTCTGATCAGTTACGTGATTTTTCTGTTGTTCGCCTGGCTTGGTGATCGCATCTTCGACAGTGTGCTGCAGATACGTTTTCTGGCCTTCATGATCTTTGGCGGTATCACCTTTCTCATCATCGGTATTCGTTTGATTCTGGGAGTGGGCCCGCCGGTGTCCACCATCAATCCTGACTCCAGGGAAATCGCAGGCGCCATCGCCATGCCCTTCATCGTCGGTCCAGGCACCATCAGCGCCAGCGTGATCGCGGGCACCCAACTGGGGCCGGTGCATGCCTCACTGGCCATTTCCCTGGGCTTGTTCGCCGCGGTGGCGGCCATGATCCTGTTCAAGAAGGTTCACGACATCGTCCAGGCGCGGCATGAACGCTACGTGGAACGCTACATGGAAATTGCCGGCCGCATCACCGCGCTCTTTACCGGTTCCTTCGCGGTGGACATGATCTTGAAAGGGGTGGAGATGTGGATGGCTCTGGAAGCCTGAGCCCTGTCGATCAATAAATTGCTAAGTTGGTACCGAGAGGGGGAATCGAACCCCCAAGGTGTTACCACCGGTGGATTTTGAATCCACTGCGTCTACCAGTTCCGCCATCTCGGCCTGATGAAGGGATCGGCATTATAGCAAGGCGGATGGGCTTTTCAATGGCGGTTTGACATTGGTGTGATTTTCTATACGCTTGCCGTCTTTTTCCACCGTCGCCACTGTTGTTGTCCACTATGAAACGCCAGGATTTCCACTTCGATCTGCCCGAGGAACTGATAGCCCATTACCCGCCCGAGCGCCGCGCCGACAGCCGCCTGCTGTGTCTGGGCCGCGCCAGTGGCGGTCTCGATCACCGTGTGTTCAGGGAACTCCCGGATTTACTGCGGCCGCGGGACCTGCTGGTGTTCAACGATACCCGGGTGATCGCGGCGCGTCTGTTCGGCCGCAAGCAAAGTGGCGGACAGGTGGAAGTCCTGCTGGAACGGGTCATGGCCGACAATCAGGTATTGGCCCAGGTGCGCGCCAGCAAGTCACCCAAGCCCGGCGGCCGCCTGTTGTTTGACGCGCCTGGCGGGGCCTTCGGCGCCGA
>JBJHAY010000406.1:0-2730 GCA_050485205.1 Gammaproteobacteria bacterium | reverse complement strand
CCGCGCCACAGGAATCACTGAAGATATTGATCGCCGTCCGGATCATGTCCAGGATGCGGTCGGTCACCAGCAACAGGCCAATGGCTTCCACCGGCAGGCCAATGGCGGTGAGGATGACGGTGATGGCCACCAGGCTGGCGGCCGGAATCCCCGCCACACCGATGGAGGTGAGCAAGGCGATGATGACCACCGTGAGCTGGGTGGCAAAGGTCATTTCCAGGCCATAGGCCTGGGCCAGGAAAATCGCGGCCACGCATTCATAGAGCGCGGTGCCGTCCATGTTGATGGTGGCCCCCAGGGGCAAGACGAAGCTGGTGGTTTTTTCCGACACCCCAGCCCGCTTTTCCACGCATTCCATGGTCAGCGGCAGGGTGGCGGAGGAAGAGGAGGTGGAGAACGCCGTGAGCAGGGCCGGCGACATGGCCTTGAAGTGCAGCAGGGGATTGACCCCACCTACAAAGCGCAGCAGCAGCGGCAATGTCACCAGGAAGTGGAATCCCAGCGCCAGCAGCACCGTCAGGAAGAACCACAGCATCGGCTGGAAGGCCTCGAAGCCGGTGCCGGCCACGGTGCGCGCCACCAGGCCGAACACACCGTAGGGGGCGAACTCCATGATCCACATGGTGATGCGCATCATGGTCTCCGACATGCCACGCCAGAAGTAGAGCAGGGGGTCGCGGTACTTGTGCGGGGTGCGCATCATGAAGAAGCCGAACACCAGGCTGAAGAAAATCAGTCCCAGCATCTGCCCCTCGGCGGCGGCGGCCACCACATTGGGGGGAATCATGCGCAGGAAGATGGCGGCAATGTCGCCGCCGCCACGGCCTTCCACCTGAGCCACCGCCTGTTCCACCTGGGTGCTGTCCAGACTCAGGTTGAGCACTTCTCCCACGGAGTCGCCTTCGCTGTTGAGGCCCGGCGTCATGACATTGACGAACATCAGCCCCACCAGGATTGCCAGCAAGCTGGTGCTGGCATAGTAGCCCACCGTCTTCATGCCCAAGCGGCCCAGGTCCTCGCCACTGCCGATGTTGCTCATGCCGGTGATGATGGAGGACACGATCAGCGGCACGATGATCATGGTGAGGGCGTTGAGGAAGAGACTGCCGATGAAGTCGTAGATGTCGTACCAACGGATGCCCACCACCGTCATCTCGGTGCCGGTGATATGGCCCATGGCGATGGCCAGCAGGATGCCGATGAGAATGCGCCAGTGCAGCTTGAGTTTCTTCATCCGGATAATGGGCCTCGTGGTCACAAGGCCTCATTAAACCAGTGGGTCGGAGGCAATTCAATGGCGGCAAACCCTGGTGCCCAAGCGTTTATATCCCAGTAGCGCTCCAGTGAAGAAGGTCAGCTGCCCGCTTGGGAAGGAAAGCGCGGCAATGCCTTGGCAGCCAAGGCCATGCCATCTGCCATTTATGGCAGGGCATGCCTATAATGCGGCCTGACTTTGAGGACCCCAGGCGATGGACATACCGGCATTGATTCGCCACTGGCGACTACGGCTGAGCTCAGGCTTGCTGAGGATGGACGCGGCCCTGCAGGCGCGCTTTCCCGTGTTTCATGCCCGCTTCCCCGCTTTCTGGCGTCTGGCGCGCATGGACCGGCCCATCGGCATCTTCCTGCTGCTGTGGCCCACCCTGTGGTGTCTGTGGATCGCCGCCCAGGGCCGACCGGATATCAAGTTGTTCGTGATCTTCGTGCTGGGCACGGTCTGCATGCGCGCCGCCGGTTGCTGCATCAATGATTACGCCGACCGTGATTTCGACGGCCATGTCAAACGCACCCAGGGCAGGCCCATTGTCACTGGTGCCGTGAGCCCCAAGGAGGCGCTGAAACTGTGCGCGGCCCTCTGTGTCACCGCCTTCTTTCTGGTGTTGTTCACCAACCGCCTCACCATTCTGATGTCCTTCGGTGGTCTCGGTCTGGCCCTGCTTTATCCTTTCATGAAGCGTCATACCCACCTGGCCCAGTTGTTCCTGGGCGCGGCCTTCTCCTGGGGCGGGCTGATGGCCTTCACCGCCCAGACCGGCGAACTGCCGGTGCATGCCTGGCTGCTGTACATTGCCAACTTTATCTGGACCGTGGTCTATGACACTGAATACGCCATGGTGGACCGGGAATATGATGTGAAGATCGGGGTGAAATCCACCGCCATTCTGTTTGCGGAGATGGACACTTTCATTATTGGCATGTTGCAAGTGTTTTTCCTGATCACCATGTCTTTGTCGGCGAAGCACTTCGGGCTGGGGGGGTGGTTCCAGATGGGACTGGTGGTGGCGGCGGGGCTGTTTGTGTTTCAGCAGTACCTGATTCGTGGCCGCGAGCCTGATAAGTGCTTCCGGGCTTTTCTCAACAACAACTTGGTGGGCCTGGCTGTCTTCTTCTTTACCGCTGTTGATCTTGCTGCCGTGTAGGAGCGAGCCCTACTCGCGACTGGTGGTACTAGCTGGCTTGAGTGGCTTGTACCTTGTTTGTGAATCAGTGGCTTTACTGTGATTCAAGCTTCGTAGCTTGGTGTTGGGTTCGGTGGCTCTTTACTGCGGTGTAGGGTTGGTGGGTTGGTGGCTTGGTCTTGGGCTCAGTGGCTTGGTCTTGGCTCAGTGGCTTGCTCTGTGATGCAAGCTTCGGGGCTTGGTGCTGGGTGTTGGGGAGGGGGTGTCAAAAGCGTCGTGAACCCATCCGTGGGGACTCGCCTGCCGCATCCATGCGGCAGAGCGTTTTGAC
>JBJHAY010000405.1:0-2731 GCA_050485205.1 Gammaproteobacteria bacterium | reverse complement strand
GCTTGACATCGACCACGGCACTTATCCCTTCGTCACCTCTTCCAACACCACCGCCGGCGGCACCGCCACCGGCAGCGGTTATGGACCACTTTATCTGGATTATGTACTGGGTATCACCAAGGCCTATACCACGCGGGTCGGCAGTGGTCCATTCCCAACGGAACTGTTCGACGAGGTTGGGGAACAACTGTTCATCAAGGGCAAGGAAAAAGGCGCCACCACTGGTCGCAACCGTCGCTGCGGCTGGTTCGACGCCGCCGCCCTCAAGCTGGCCATCCGTATCAACAGCGTCTCAGGTATCTGCCTGACCAAGTTGGACGTGCTGGACGGATTGGAAAAAGTCAAAGTCTGCGTGGGTTACAAGGGCCTCAGTGACAGCGCCATCATGAACTTTGAAAGCTACGACAAGTTGGAACCGATTTATGAGGAACTTCCCGGCTGGAAGGAGTCCACTCACGGCATCAAACGACTGGACGATCTGCCAGCAAATGCTATTGCCTACATCCGTTACATCGAGGAAAAAATAGAAGCCCCGGTCGACATCATCTCCACCGGACCGGATCGCGAGGAAACCATTATCCTCAAGCATCCGTTTCAATGAGTGAGTCATGACACTGTCGATCCACGGCAAATATTGCCGCTGGATCGACGGCGCCATGACGTCAACACTCAGTCGATTCGACCAAAACCAGTCACCGGCTGCCGCCAATAGACAATGCCGCGCCCCACTGCCGCGCCAAGACCCGCCAACACTGTGTCCACCTGCGTATCCGCGATGATGACTTCCACACGCAGCCGACGCCGTCTGCCCGCCACCTGCTCGGCCAGATTCATGACACCACGTCCCCCATGGCCATCCACACGATAAGAGCTGAATACCCCCAAGCCATCACAACTGAGCAGATAATCCACCAGGTCGTCTTCAAGCTCAGGCTGTATGTTCAATACCAGCATGGTCAGATTCATGCCGCGACTCCCTCTCCGACAGGCCGATCTTGATGAGTCATACGATAAATCAATGGCAGCAGCAACAGCGTCAGCACTGTTGAACTCACCAAACCGCCAATCACCACTATTGCCAACGGTCGTTGGATTTCCGAACCAGGTCCCGAAGCCAGCAGCAAGGGTAACAGACCAAAGCCGCAGGTGGTGGCCGTCATCATCACAGGACGCAAGCGACGTAACGCGCCCTCGCGCACCACTTGTGCCACCGCCATACCCTTGGCGCCGAGATAATTGAAATGCGACATCATGACAACGCCATTCATCACGGCAATGCCGAGCAGGGCTATGAACCCAACTGACGCCGGCACCGACATGAATTCCCCAGTCAGCCACAATGCCAGCACGCCACCGCTCAGTGCAAAAGGAATATTGGAAAGAATAATCACTGTCTGCTTCATGGAACGAAAGGTTACGAACAAAATCAAGGAAATCAGCGCCAGCGCCACTGGTATCACCAGCGCCAGGCGCGCAGCGGCCCTCTGCTGATTTTCGAACTCTCCCCCCCAACTCAGTGTATAGCCCTCCGGCAGATCAACCTGGCCGGCGATAGCCTCCCTGGCCGCATCCACGAAACCCACCAGATCACGTCCCGCGACATTGGTTCTGACCACGGAAAAGCGCTGACCCAGTTCACGATTGATCACTACCGGCCCCTCCACCCGCTCGATCACCGCCAGACTGGCCAGTGGCATGACTCCCCCATCCGGAAGATCGATGAAAAAGTCAGACAAACTACTGACACCTTCTCCCTCATGACGAGGATGGCGCAACACCAGCGGCACCCTCGCTCCCTGTTCCAATACCGTGCCTACCCGCAAGCCTTCCATGGAGGCCCGCAACCTGGCCTGGACCCCCTCTGCGTCGATACCTGCCTGTGCCGCCAGTTTGCGGTCTATGCCGACCCGCAGGAACTGAGCACCTTCATTGAGGGTGGCAATGGTGTCCACGCTGCCGGGGATAGTTTCGACGATGCGGGCGATGCGCTGGCTGTATTCATTCAGGAGTTCCAGGTCGGGACCGAATAATTTGATGGCCACATCACCCCGGGTGCCGGTGAGCATTTCCGATACCCGCATGTCGATGGGCTGGGTGAAGCCGTAGTTGATACCGCGAAAATCGTCCATGACCTGCCTGATCAATTCCTGCAATTCCTCCTTGCTGTCGGTGCGCCATGCCGACCTTGGCTTGAGTTGCAGAAAGATATCGGTTTCATTGAAGCTCATGGGGTCGAGGCCCAGTTCGTCACTGCCGGTTCGGGAGACGATGCGGGTAATTTCTGGCACTTCTGCCATCAGGGTACGTTCCACCTGCAATACATTGCGGGTGCTGGCATCAAGACTGATTGAGGGGATGCCTTCCATCTGGATCAAAATATCGCCTTCGTCCATGGTCGGCATGAAGGTCTTACCTACAAAGGGAAACACCAGCAGCGCCGGCACCAGCAAGCCTGCCCCCAAGCCCATCACCAAGCTAGGATGGCGCAATCCGGCATCCAGCAGAGGTTGGTAACCACGGCTCAATTGACGACTGAGCCAGGCTTCCCGGCCTTGCTGGCGATGCATCAACAATGATGCCAGTACTGGTATCACAGTCATGGCAAGTAACAAGGCACCCAGCAAGGCAAAGACAATGGCCATGGCTACTGGAGCAAACAGCTTGCCCTCCAATCCCTCCAAGGTCAGCAAGGGCAGGAAGACGATGACGATGATGGCCACGCCGGATACCA
>JBJHAY010000404.1:0-2733 GCA_050485205.1 Gammaproteobacteria bacterium | reverse complement strand
TGGTGGTGGAAGTGCGCTGGTTACAGCAACTGGCGATCAATCCAGGCATACCGGAAGTGCCGGCTTTCAGTGCCGACGCCAATGACTTCCTGGAGGCACTGATCACCAATTTCAGTGAAAACGATGCCCAGGTCATCAAGCACAAGGAAGCGGTGACCAATCACGATGTCAAGGCGGTGGAGTACTTTCTCAAGGATCAACTGTCCCAGCACCCGGAACTGGCCAAGATAAAGGAATTCGTACACTTCGCCTGTACTTCCGAGGACATCAACAACCTCTCCTATGGACTGATGCTGAAAGAAAGCCGCGATCAGGTGCTGCTGCCCATGATGCAGGAGATCGTGGATGCCATCCGCGTCCAGGCCGTGGAATATGCCGCCATCCCCATGCTGTCCCGCACCCATGGTCAAACTGCCTCCCCCACCACCATGGGCAAGGAGTTCGCCAATGTGGTGGCGCGCCTGCAGCGTCAATTGCAGCAAGTGAGGAATGTCCCCATCCTTGGCAAGATCAACGGCGCGGTCGGCAATTACAACGCGCACCTGGCGGCTTATCCGGATCTGGACTGGGAAGCCCATGCCCGCGCCCTGGTGGAAAAACTCGGTCTTCAGTGGAATGCCTATACCACCCAGATCGAGCCCCATGACTACATAGCCGAACTGTTTGATGCCATCTGCCGCTACAACACCATTCTCATCGACTTCGACCGTGACCTCTGGGGCTACATCGGCCTGGGTTATTTCCGTCAGAAAACCGTGGCTGGAGAAGTCGGCTCCTCCACCATGCCACACAAGGTCAACCCCATCGATTTTGAAAACTCCGAGGGCAACCTGGGGCTGGGCAACGCGGTCATGCAACACCTGGCGCAAAAACTGCCCATCTCGCGCTGGCAGCGGGACCTGACCGACTCCACCGTGCTGCGCAACATCGGGGTCGGTTTGGCCCACAGCGTGATCGCCTGGCAGGCCACCCTCAAGGGTCTGAGCAAGCTGCTGATCGACAGTGCCCGCCTGGATGCCGACTTGGAAGCCAGTTGGGAAGTGTTGGCGGAAGCCATTCAGACAGTGATGCGGCGCTATGACATCCCCGAACCCTATGAAAAGCTCAAGGCCCTCACCCGTGGTCAGAAGATTGATCGCCAGGCCCTGGAGAGCTTTGTCGATGGGCTGGAACTGCCGGATCAAGTCAAGCAAAGTCTCAAGGCCCTGCGGCCCCAGTCCTATACAGGTAACGCCGCGCACCAGGCCGGCAAGCTGTCATGATCATCGGCAACATGACGCCGCGGGACTTCCTGCGGGACTACTGGCAGAAAAAACCCCTGCTGATCCGCCAGGCACTGGCGGATTTCCGCGACCCCATCAGTCCCGAGGAACTGGCGGGGCTGGCCTGTGAGCAGGAGGTGGACTCGCGCCTGGTTTTCACCCGCAAACAGGGCTGGGATCTGCGCTCAGGCCCCTTCGAGGAACGGGATTTCGTGCGCCTCCCGGAAAAGGACTGGACCCTGCTGGTCCAGGGTGTGGACCAATGGTTTCCCAAAGTGCGGCAATTACTGGCCCTGGCCTCCTTCATTCCAGCCTGGCGCGTGGATGACATCATGGTCAGCTTTGCCGAGGCAGGCGGTGGCGTCGGTCCCCACTTTGACTACTACGATGTTTTCATTGTCCAGGGCATGGGACGGCGCCGCTGGCAGTTGGGGCAACGCTGCGACGGCAGCACCCCCCTGGATACCAGTTCCGGCATGAAAATACTGCTGGATTTCGAGCCCACGGAAAGCTTCGACCTGGAGCCCGGCGACGTCCTCTACATTCCCCCCGGCGTGGCCCACCACGGTGTTTCCCACGATGCCAGCCTCAGCTATTCCATCGGTTTCCGGGCACCTTCCCATGCCGAAATGGTGGTAGGATTCGGCGACTTCCTTAGCGATCGCCTGCACCAGGATCAGCGTTACAGCGATCCCGACCTGAGACCCGCCACGTCGCCCGGGGAGATACCCACGGCCGTGGGTGACTATCTGCGCACAAGCTTGCTGTCACTGTTGGACGATCCGGCGACCCTGCTGCAATGGTTCGGCTCCCACATGACCCAAGCCGCCATGCCGGAATTGATCTGTGCGCCGGAACAAGGCGCCGATCCCGACACATTGTCCACCCTGCTGCGGGATGGCGTGCGCCTGATGCGGCACCCGGCCGCCCGTTTCGCCTGGACTTGCCAGGATGACTCTCTGCTGTGCTTTGCCGCTGGTGACTGCATCACCCTGCCCCACCCCAGCCCGGCTCTGGCCGCCCTGGTGGAGATGCTGGGCAATCCTCATCAAGCCCTGAGTCTGGATGACTTTGTTGAAGATGAAAGCTGTCTGCGGCTCATCTCCCGTCTTCATGATCAGGGCTTGCTGATCGATGAAGACGAGGATGAAGGGGAAGAAGAAGGCGGGGATTACTGACGAATACCCTCGATGGCCAGTACCAATTCAATCTCGGGTGAAATGGGGTCAATGCCGAAATCAGCCAGCTTGATCACCCCATTGCCTTCAAAGCCAACCCGGTAGTCGCCGAAGGGTGTGGTGCCCTCGCCGGTGCGCTTCACATCCAGACTGACTTCACGGGTAACTCCGTGCAAGGTCAGATCGCCAATCACAGTGGCCGTGCCATCGCCGGTCACATTGAACTGCCTGCTCACGAAGCGCGCCTCGGGGAATTTATCCACGTCAAGGAAATCTGCGCTTTTCAGGCTGTC
>JBJHAY010000403.1:0-2733 GCA_050485205.1 Gammaproteobacteria bacterium | reverse complement strand
GAGAACAGGCTGTTGACGTCCTCATCGGTGAGGGGGCGGCGGAAGGCCCGCTCCGCCAGGTTGGTGATGATCTGGCGCGCACAGACGGCTTCCTCGGCGGTTTCATTGGGATAGCATACGAAGATGCGCCTGCGGCTTTCCGACTCGCTCATGCCGGTGACGCTGAGGGGGCCGCGGACCTGCAGGGCATGCACACCCGGCACCCGGTCCTGGCCACCATCAAGGGCAGCAATGCGTGTGCGTTCGTCACTCTCGGCAAAACTGCGCTGAATGAAGGTGACGGTGATGTTGTGCTGACCCGCCGGGGCATGAAAGCGGATGCCGCGCAGGCGCTCGTTGACCATGGCCACGGCGTCATCCTGAATCTGGTCGATGGCCTTGTGGTCTTCCTCGCCACCGATGGTGGTGCGGAAGAACTCCTTGCCGTTGAGCAGCGCCACCAGGGTGTGCTCGAACTCCAGTTTGGGCACTTCGCGGGCCAGCGCCAGGTCGCCGATGGTAAGTTCGTACTCACCATCCGCCAGGAAGTTGTGTTCCACGCTCATGCCACCACGGGTGCCGAAGGGCATGCCAGGCGTGTGACGTTGCTGGTTGCCGACCCCTGGTGTACCCCGGGGAGGCAGGGAGATGATCATGTCGGCCACGTTGCCGTAGGTTTCCATCACCGGAATCGGGCGTGGGTCTCCCACGGCCTGGTGGGCCACTGTGCGGGCGGCGTTGAGATACTGATCAATGAAGGCAGGGGACACTTGCAGGGCTGCGGCATTGTTGTCGAAGCCACCCTTGATGTCATCGGCGGGCAACAGGCTGTCGACGTCGATGTTCATGCCCAGCAGGTCGCGGATGGCATAGGCATATTCGCGGCGGTTGAGGCGTCTCAGGGGAATCCGTGCTGGCTGGTACTGAGGGGCGGCGGCATCCAGGCTGGTGGCCAGCCATTCAGCCATTTGTTCAACGGTGGCATTGGCGGGACGCTCGGCCCCCGGCGGAGGCATCAGGCCGCCACGGAGCTTGCGGATGGCTTGCTCCCAGACCTCGGCTTCATCGGCCAGGTGGTCTGGAGACAGCAGGTCGAAGGCAACGCCGCCGGCCCAGTCGTCACTGTTGTGACAGGCCGTGCAGTATTGTTCAAAGCTGGACCACTGGCCATGGGCGTCCTGTGCCGCGGCCTGCGTGGGCAGGGCGGCCATGGCCGCGCAGACGGCCAGGATGGAGGCTCGCAGGCCTGTTGCGGTTTTCATCCAAGCTCTCCCTCTTCATTATTGTCAGAGCCTTGTAACACTCGAAGTATGCCGCCAGCCCAACGCAAATACAATCATTAACGGGCAGGGTGGGGACGGCAGAGGACCAGGTGGTTCGTGTGGGGTGTAATGCCAGCGCGATGTTGGGATTAATCAGCGCTTGCACTGGAAAGTGCGTCAGCAGTCTGTCGCGCGGGTATTTCAGTGCGGATGGTGGTATGTAACACGGGGGAAAGAAAACCCCTGGAGGCGGGTTCCCCTACAAGGTACGCTATTCCTATCAACAGCGAACATCAACAACAAAGCAAGGAGAAAACCATGCAAATCATCAAACACTTGGGCGCCATGCTGATTATGCTGGCAGTGGGCATCCACGCAGCCAAGGCTCAGACACCCCTGACCCTGGAGGAAGCCCGCACCGCCATGGATGCCGCCGAGGCGGAGGCCCGGCAAAACGGCTGGGGCCTGATTTTCGTGATCAGCGATGCCGAGGGCACCCCCATATATCTGCGCCGCATGGAAGGCGCCACCACCCGCAACTATCAGATTGCCATGGGCAAGGTAAACACGGCACTGACCTCTGGCATGCATACCCATGAGTATGCTGCGGCCCTGCAGGCCGGAGATATTCAGGAGATCGAAGGCGGCATCACCTTCGAGGGTGGCTTGTTGCTGCGTCGCGGCGGTCAGGTCATTGGCGCCATGAGCGCCAGTGGCGCCACTGGTGCTCAGGACGCCCAGGCGGTGAGAGCCGGCATGGCAGCCATTGGCCTGCAGCCCTGATCGAAAACAGGCGACACATGGAAGTGTCGCCATTCCCCCAATGCCAGTGGAGGGTTGATAAGGCCGTCAGGATGAGGCGGCATGCATAGCCTGACGCGGTGAGAGTCAGGGGGCGACCGCGGCGATGGCCTCGATCTCGACATACATGCCAGGCCTGCCCAGCGCTGCAATCTGGATGGTCGAGCGGGTCGGACGGTTGGGCTGTTCAGGGGTGCCGAAAAAGGTACGGAACACCTCGTTCATGGCCGCGGAGTCCATCCTGCCATCCAGTTCCGGAACGCCGACCAGGAACACTGTCATCTTCACCACATCACCCATGTCCATGCCCAGTTCTGCCAATTGATTCTGGATTCTGGTGAGCACAGACAAGGTCTGCTGCCGGGTGTCACCAAGATTGTCGGGATCGGCGGGATCCAGTGGCGCGGGTGTGGTGCCGGAGATGAACACGATCCTGCTGCCCTCGGCGACGGAGGCGGTGCTGGCGATGACCGCGGTGGGGTTGTTGTAGGTTCGTGTAACCGCCTGGCCTGCTTCTTGAGCCTGGGCCGATCCAATCCAGTTGCTCAGGGCCAAGGCCAGGATGGCCAGGGCTGTGATGTTGCGCATGACAGTAACTCCCGTGGTTTTCAAGAAATCAGATATCGCCGCGGCGCGCGGCGTCGATCATGTGTTCGGCCGCCCGGAACGCCAGGGCCATGATGGTCATGGT
>JBJHAY010000402.1:0-2740 GCA_050485205.1 Gammaproteobacteria bacterium | reverse complement strand
CGTCTGGATCATTGTCCGGCAACTTTTCATACCAGAATTCCGCCAGATCCAGGCTGAACTGATCGATGTCACCACGCCTGAAGGCCTCGAACACGTTGTTGCTGTCACGAATCACCGTGATGTGGATGCGATCAACATTGAACAGGTTGCGGAAATATTTCTTGTCCTTGGCCCACCAGTTCTCATTGCGGGTCAGGGTCACGGAACGACCGCGGGCCACATCCTCGTCCCTGACCACATAGGCGCCAGTGGTGGGCACGAAACGCCACTGATAGCGCTCGACGAAGTCATCACCCAGTTCCCGGTAGAAATGCCGGGGCACCGGTGACAGGCCGATGGCATGGGTGATCATGTCAGGCTTGCGCTCCGGCATGCTGATGGAGATGGTGTGCTCGTCGTACTTGGTGATATTGGTGTACTGGTTTGTGTACCAGTTGTTGTAGAACGGGGCGATTATGTAGTCGGACTGATAAAAGAAGAACATGAACAGGTAGTCATCAGCGGTGATGGGTTCGCCGTTCGACCAGCGGGCGTCTGGGTCCAGGCGCAGGTATACCGTCTTGTTTTCCTCGTCTACCGCCCACTCCCTGGCCAAGCCGGGGAAGTACTGGTTGGGCAGGTCGGGATGCTCATGGGCCAGAGACATGGCCACGTTGTCCAGCAGCCAGCCGCGGAAGGAGCCGTTGGAGTCCGGGCCCACCAGGCGGAAGGTGCGCGGGAAGTCCTGCATGGCGTAGGTCTGGGTGCCACCTTTTCTGGCCTCGGGGGAGCCCAGGTCCGGCAGATCCATGCCATCTTCCCAAACTAGATCGGCTGGGATGTCCTCGAGGGTCTTGAAGGAGAAGAAATCCGGCTTGGAAGCATAGTAGGCCAGCACTTCCTCGGTGTTGTCGCGCGCCTCGAATTCGGTGCCGCCGCCACCGCAGGCGGTGAGCAGCACAGCCAGCACCATCAGGACGAAGTGCCCAGGGTTCATGCGTAAATCAGTCATGGTCTTCCTCATTGTGCTATCTCTCACACACTCGCACAGGGGGCCGCCCCCACACCAAGTGTCTATTTGTACACGGTAAATTTTTTCGGGTCAAAGGATTCCCTGACCGCCTCTCCGATAAAGGTCACCAGGGTCAGCAGCACCACCAGGGTGGTGAATGCCGAGGTGACGATCCAGGGCGCGGTGCGCAGGTTGTCAGTGCCCTGCTTCAATAATTCCCCCAGGCTTGGCGTGGGCGGCGGCAGGCCGAAACCGAGAAAATCGAGAGCCGTGATGGCAGTGATGGCGGCGACGATGGTAAAGGGCATGAAGGTCACCAAAGTGGCCAGCACGTTGGGCAGGATGTGGTGAAAGATGATGCGCGGATTGGAGGCGCCGATGATGCGGGCCGAGGCCACATAATCCCTCACCTTCTGCTTGTAGACTTCAGTGCGCATGTAATAGGTCATGGAGGTCCAGGAAAACAGCACCATCACCGCCAGCAGAATCCCGGTGCGGGCCGCCACCGAAAAGGTGGCCGGTATCACCGAGAAAATGATGATGACCATGTAGAGAAAGGGAATATTGCTCCAGATCTCGATCAGACGCTGGAACAGCAGGTCGAACCAGCCACCGAAATAGCCCATGGCGGCGCCGATGCTGATGCCGATGAGGTAGACCGACACCAGGAAGCCGAAGGAGAACAGCAAGGCGGTGCGGGTGCCATAGAACAGCCGCGCCAGGATGTCGCGGCTGGTGGTGTCAGTACCCAGATAGTGCTGGTATTCGGCATTGGGAGCCTCGGGCCGGAAGATACCGGTGACGGAGTGGTTCTCGAAGGGACTGTAGGGCACCAGGGGCAACAGCACCCAGTTGCCAGCGCCATCGCTGGCAAATCTCTCCTTCAACTCCCGGTAATTGGTCTCGTAGCTGTAGGGCAGGCCGAAGTCGGTGCCAGGGTGGAAGGCGGTGTAGGTGGGGAAGTAGAGCTTGCCCTCGTAGCTAACGATCAAGGCACGGTTGTTGATCAGCAGTTCGCCGATCAGGAACAAGCCAGCCATGAGACACAGAATCAGGAAGCTGTAATAGCCGCGCTTGATCTGGCGGAAGCGCCGGAGTTTCTTGAGGGTCTGGGGATTGAGTTGGAACATGGCGCCCTCAGTTGAAACGGATGCGCGGGTCCACCAGCGCCACCAGGATGTCGGAAATGATATTGCCGATCAGCAGCAGGAAGCTGGCCAGCAGCACGATGCCCATCACCACTGGATAGTCACGGTCGACAATGGAGGTGAGCCCCAGCAGGCCGAAGCCGTCGATGTCGAAGATGCTCTCGATCAGGAAGGAGCCCGACACCAGCAGGGTGATGTTCTGACCGAAGGTGGTGGCGATGGGAATCAGGGAGTTGCGCATGGCATGGCCGGTCACCGACTTGCGGAAGGACACGCCCTTGGCGATGGCGGTGCGGATGTAGTCCGCCGCCAGGTTGTCCATCAAGTGATTCTTCAACAGCAGGGTCACCAGGGCGAAACTGCCCACCAGGTAGCAGGTCAGGGGCAGCACAGAATGCTGGAACAGATCCACCACCTTTTCCCAGGGGCTCATCTGGCTGAAGCCCATGCTGGTAAAGCCACCCATGGGAAACCATTCCAGCTGCACCGAGAAATACAGCAACAACAGGGAACCCAGGGCATAGCCAGGTATGGCATAGCCGATGAAGATGAGGATGGAGGTGACATTGTCCACCACCGTGCGGTGCTTGATGGCCTTCAG
>JBJHAY010000401.1:0-2747 GCA_050485205.1 Gammaproteobacteria bacterium | reverse complement strand
CCATCCGTGGGGACTCGCCTGCCGCATCCATGCGGCAGAGCGTTTTGCCACCCCCACCCCAATACCCAGCACCTCTTACTTCAGCGCTGTTGGGCTGTTGGTTGCTGTAGCGTTTGGGTGCTGTAATGTTTGGTTGTTGTAGCTTTTGGCTACAGCAGGTTAAAGCACAACAACACTGAAGGTTCGGTCCTTTAGCTACAGCAAACCCAAGCTCAACAGCGCTGAAGTTACGAGCCGGGCGTCGGGGGGCCAGATTCCACTAATCAGAGGCCCAAGCTCCACCACGACCGGCAAGCATGGCCCCGCATTTGCCCCCCACCGCAATAGCCCCCTATAATTGCCGTCTATTTTCCGACTGACAGGACCCACTTCATGCACAAACCCGTAGCCGTCCGCAACATCCCCCGGGCCGACAAGGCCGTCATCAACGATCTGGAAAAGCTTGGCGTTGCCACCGTCCATGAATCCCAGGGTCGCGTCGGCCTCATGCATCCCTACATGCGCCCCATCCAGCAGGATACCCGCGTGGCAGGCAGCGCCGTGACCATCCTGGCCCAGCCGGGCGACAACTGGATGGTGCACGTGGCCATCGAACTGTGCCAGCCCGGAGACATCCTGGTGGTGGGCATCACCGCCGAAAGCAACGACGGCTTCTTCGGCGATCTGTTGGCCAGTTCCTGCCTGGCCCGTGGCGTAAAAGGCTTGATCATCGACGCCGGAGTCAGGGATACCCGTGATCTGCGGGAAATGGGCTTCCCGGTGTGGTCCAAGGCGGTGCATGCCAAGGGCACCGTGAAGGAAACCCTGGGCTCGGTCAATGTTCCCATCGTCTGCGCCGGCGCCCTGGTCAATCCCGGCGATGTGATCATTGCCGATGATGATGGTGTCTGCGTGGTGCAGCGCGAATATGCCGCCACCGTGCGCGACGCCGGCCAGAAGCGCGAGGCCAACGAAGTGGCCAAGCGGGAGAAGCTGCAAAATGGCGAATTGGGACTGGATCTTTACAACATGCGCGGCCGCTTGCAGGAAGCCGGCCTGATCTATGTGGACTCACTGGACGACCTGAAATAAACACGCACGACTCCCAGCCTGGCCCCCTTTCCATTCCGGCCCGCGCCGGCGGGCCACGGCGACATCAACAAGGAGACGGCGGCATCGCAGTGCCCGCCGTCTCTGAATTTTCAACTCACGCAAACAGGAAGGTAACAAGATGAAAGTACTGATGGTTGGTCATGGCGCCTTCGCGCAGAAACATATGGACGGCATCAAGAATATCGAGGGCGTCGAAATCGCCTCGATTTGTGGTCGCACCCCGGACAGAACCAAGGCAGCGGCCGAAGCCCGCGGCGTCCCCCACTGGAGCACCGACCTCGCCGAATGTCTGGCCCAGCCCGGCATCGACGCGGTGATCATCACTTCCGCCACCCAGGTCCATGCCGAGCAGGCCATTCAGTGCCTGAAAGCCGGCAAGCACGTGCAGGTGGAAATTCCCATGGCGGACACCCTGGCGGACTCCCAGGCCATCCTCGCCACCCAACAGGAAATGGAAAAGCAGGGCAAGAAACTGGTGGCCATGGCCGGCCATACCCGCCGCTTCAATCCTTCCCACCAGTGGATTCACAAGAAGATTCAGGCCGGAGAACTGAAAGTCCTGCAAATGGACGTACAAACCTATTTCTTCCGCCGCACCAACATGAACGCCGAAGGCAAGCCCCGCAGCTGGACCGACCACCTGCTGTGGCACCATGCCTGCCACACCGTGGACCTGTTCCAGTATCAGACCGGCGAAACCGCTTCCGAAGCCTTTGCCCTGGAAGGTCCGCATCATCCAGAACTGGGCATCGCCATGGACATGAGCATCGCCATGAAAGTGCCATCTGGCGCCGTCTGCACGCTCTCCTTGTCCTTCAACAACAATGGGCCGCTCGGCACCTTCTTCCGCTATATCTGTGACAACGGTACCTACATTGCCCGTTATGACGATCTGGTGGACGGCTACGAGAACCCCATCGACGTCTCCAAGGTGGATGTGTCCATGAATGGCATCGAGTTGCAGGACCGCGAGTTCTTTGCCGCCATCCGCGAAGGCCGCGAGCCCAACGCCAGCATCGCCCAGTGCCTGCCGGCCATGGAGACCCTGGATCGCCTTGAGCGCTGCATGAACAGTCAGAAGTAATCAGCCACTGCCGAAGGTGTCAGGCTGCTGGTAGCTATCGCTCCACAGCGACAATGGGGCTGGGTCGGGTATCGGGGCGCTTCTGCAAAAACCGTCTGCGACAGGATGTCGCAGCCGGAGCCCCCATGGATGGGTTCACGGCGTTTTTTGCAGAAGCGCCCCGATATCCGGCCTCTGCACTGCACTTGCATGACAGCTCCAGGGCCACCAGACGCCCAGCAACACCTTCAACTTGACAGATTACACTCCGCACCATTTCAGCTTTGAAGGAGAAACGATGAAGACGAGAAAACTCGGCCCCTTTGAAGTCAAGGCCATTGGCCTCGGCTGCATGAGCATGTCCCACGCCTATGGCACGCCGGACGAGCAGGAAGCGGAAAAAGCCCTGCACCGCGCCCTCGACATCGGCTACAACTTTCTCGACACCGCCGCGCTCTATGGATTCGGCAAGAACGAGGAACTGATCGGCCGGGTGTTGAAAGAGCGCCGCAAGGAGTTCATCCTCGCCAGCAAGTGCGGCATGTTCAAGGACGAGACCGGCAAGCGCAAGATCGACGGTCGCCCAGAAGTG
>JBJHAY010000400.1:0-2767 GCA_050485205.1 Gammaproteobacteria bacterium | reverse complement strand
GAACATGTCCGTGGTCATGCCGACCAGCCCAACCTGCTGCTGATTTTTGATGAGGCGGAATACCTCGGCAACGATCTGGTGCTGGCAATAAGGATGATTCACAACATTCAAGACAATGTGCGCAGCCTGATTCGGATCATACTCAGCGGTACCCCCGCCTTGAACACCCTGTTACAGGAGCCGGAAAACAGAGCTTTATCCCAGGCACTTGGACGCCAGTTCGAGTTGGACCCCATGCAGCGTGAGGACGTAGAGGCCTTTTGCGTGGCCCTCATGGCACATCAGGGCATTACACGGCATACCTTCGATGCCAAGGCCGTTGATTTCATACACCAGGTATCTGGCGGTTTGCCAGGCAAGGTACGCGGCATCATCGACCTGGTGCTGGCGGAAAAGGATCTACCAGCAACAATTGGCAAGGCCTACGTGCAGAGAGTCGGTCGCCTCCATGCGGAACTACCTGATTCGCCCTTTGCGGCCATGAGCATGCGGGGTTCTCCCAGCCAGAGCCTGGCATTGACTCTGATGGCCGGACTGGCCCTGGGCACCGCGTTCTGGCTATTGCGCGCCGATAACCAGGACATTGCCCTGCCATCGCCCGAACCGGCGTTCAACACCCTTCAATCGGAGGTATCTGGCGGGCAAGCCTTGGCGCCTCTGCAACAGACTGAGACGGAAGACCAGGAATTGCCAGCCGCCTCTACACCGCCCGAAGATGAGGAATCTCCCTTATTTCTTGCTACTGCCGACACACAGGAACAAGGCAGTGACACCAGTATAACCGGGACTCAACTCCCTGAAATGCAACTGGAGGAGGCAGCATTGACGGAGCTTGTTGATATCCAGCAGGAAGGGTCCAATGCGGCGGTATTTGTCGAGATTGAGCTGGATGATTCAGCGCCAGCGGCTCTTGCGGAGGTGGAGCTGGATGATTCAGCACCGGCGGCACTTGCCGCGCTTGAGTTGGATGATTCAGCACCAGCAACTCTTGCCGAGCTTGAGTTAAATGATTCAGCGCCGACGGCACTTGCCGATCTTGCGCTGGATGCTGAAGCCCAGGCGGAAGATGTTGATGTAGTTGTTCCCACGTCCAACCCACAGGATCAACTGATTGCCACGGCAACCACTGAGTCCCGGGAGGATCTGGACCCAGTGACCTTGGCAGAGGTCCTGCAGGCCGTTATCCGTGATTGGACCAGTGCCTGGCAATCCCAGGATCTGGAAGGCTATTTCGCCAGCTATCATGGGGATTTTACCCCGCTCTATGATCCCTCGGTGGAAGCCTGGCGCCGCAATCGCAGCACCCGTATTGGAAATGCCAACAATATTGGCATCGACTTCGACCGCTTCGAAATCACTGAGCTGGAGGACACCGGTGATGAAGTCATCACCCGGTTCTGGATGTATTACAGTTCAGCGGGTTATCGAGATGAGACCTGGAAGGAAGTCACGCTCAGGCGCGATGCCAACGGCCAGTGGCGAATATTGCGGGAGCGTAACCTACAGACCAACGTGCTCTGACAGGGCCGACACTCAACAATCCAGCAGTTCGATCCAGTGCCGTACCGGGATCGAACTGGCACCACTCAGATGGGCCTCGCACCCCACGTTGGCGGTGACGATCAGAGCCGGTGCCCCTGCTTCGAGACTGGCCAGCTTGCGGTCCCTGAGTTGCCGTGACATGCCCGGTTGTAGCAACGAATATGTCCCGGCAGAACCGCAGCACAAATGGCTGTCTTCCACCGGGGCAAGTTCATAGCCCAGTTGCCGCAGAATATCCGGCACCACTTCTGCTAGCCCCTGGCCATGCTGCAAGCTGCAAGGGCAGTGGAATGCCACCAGGGGCCTGCAAGCTTCACCCTTGTCTCTGCTGTCTCCGCCCCGGCCAAGCCCTTGTTGTCTCAAGCCACTCAAGTCCTCTCCCGCCAGAAATTCCGCAAGATCCAGGGTACGACCCTGTACTTTCGCCGCCCGCTCCGCGTAAACAGGGTCTCGCGCCAACAAGGCGGCATAAGACTTGATGAAGTTGCCACAGCCGCTGGCACTGCTGATGATGTATTCCGCCCCCTGCTCCAGATGGAGCAGGCATTGATCCACCAAGACCCTGGCTTGATCGAGGCCGCTGCCCTGAAAATCCAGGTGATAGGCCATGGCGCCGCAACAGGACTCCTGGGCAACCTTCAAGGCAGTAATCCCCAACCGGTCCAGTACCCGTGTCGTCACCACATTAGTGGCGGGTGTGAGTGCCGGCTGCACACATCCTTCCAGCAGCACCACTTTGCGGGCATGGGCACGCAATTCACGCCGGGGCAGCTTTCCTTGTTTTGGTGGAACCTTCTCGCGCAGGACTGTCGGCAGTAATGGGCGCAACAGTCTGCCCAAGGCCAATAGGCTGCCAAACAGGCGGCGATTGCCAAGAACGCCCAACAACAGGCGGCGCCTGAATCGCTGCCATGGTGTTCTGGGCGCCACTACGCTCATCTGGGCACGGCCAATATCCAGCAGCCGATGGTAGTCGACATCGGATGGGCAAGTGGTTTCACATGACTGACAACTCAAGCAGCGATCCAGGTGGGTCCTGGTGAGCGCCGTGGCCTGACCTTGTTCCAACAAGCCCTTGATCAGATAGATGCGCCCTCTAGGGCTATCCAATTCATTGCCGGTCAACACGTAGGTGGGACATGTGGCGGTGCAGAATCCACAGTGCACACAGGAGCGCAGTATGCGATCTGCCTCCTGGCCTTCAGGTGTTTCCAGCAACCGTGGC
>JBJHAY010000399.1:0-2793 GCA_050485205.1 Gammaproteobacteria bacterium | reverse complement strand
CCGCCAACACATTGGTGTCCCGGAACCATAGATAGATATCGCCACGGGTATGGGCTTCCAGCAGATAGCCGTATTCGATGCTTTCAGTGCCCGCTGTCATCTCTCCCTTGAGGCGGAAGGTCTCTGTGGGCCGGGCGACCTCAGGCAGTGCCTGCTCCCAGCGGTCCTCTTCCGGCACGTAGTAATCAGTGGACAGCCATTGGCGGGTGATGACATGGGCGTGTATGACCGCGCCCGCTTCCCCAAACAGGGCGTTGCCGCCGGTCTGATCGGCATGATAGTGGGTGTTGAACAGGGTATGGACGTGAGTGTCCCCGAGAAGGGCGCGCACCGCGGCAGCCATGTCAGCCGCGCCGCTGTCCACCAGCAGCGTGCCGTCATCGCCGGTGCTCAGCGCCAACAGATTGCCGGGAGCGCCGCTGATGAGTCTGAGGCGGTCGCCAATTGGCTGTGTGCTCAGTTGAGCGGCGGCTGCCTGCATGTCCTGGTCCGGCCCCGAACACCCCACCAACCCGCCCAGCGCCGGTGTGGTGAGCAGGCCCGCCATGCCCTTCAGTAGTTTTCTGCGTGTACTGATATTCATCACTGGCTTGATTCCTGTCACTGCTCAGACCTCGGCAATCAGGCCGGTGCTGTTGCCAAAACTTTCCTGGCCGATGCCGAGCCGGTCCAGGATGGTCAGGTGCAGGTTGGCCAGGGGCGTGCGCTCGGGAAGCACGATGTTCCTGCCGCCCTTGATGCTGCCGTTGGCGCCACCCACCAGCACTTCCGGCAGGGGATAGTTGTCGTGCTGGTTGCTGTTGCTCATGTTGGAACCATAGAGGAACAGGGAGTGATCCAGCAGGCTGCCGTCACCGTCTGGAGTCGCCGCCAGCTTGGCGAGGAAGTCGGCAAAGCGCTGCATGTGGTAGCGCTGGATCACGGTGAGCTTGCGAATGCGTTCGCGGTCGTTGCTGTGGTGGCTCACCGGGTGGAAGCTGTCCGGCACCCCCACGTGGTTGTAGGTGCGGTTGGTGCCTTCGGCCACCATCACATAGGAAGCTATCCGGGTCAGATCCGCCTGGTAGGCCAGGGCGATCAGGTCGAACATGATTTTCACCTGTTCGTCGAAATTGTCGAATTCCCCCACTGGCGCGTCCGGCACCTCGATGCTGCTCAAATCCCGCGCCCCCGCCATTTCCAGGCGGCGCTCGATTTCCCGCACCGTATCCAGGTAGTCAGACAGGATTGCCCGGTCGCCGGCGCCGAGATCGGCCCGCAGGGAGCGGGTACGGTCGGCGATCATGTCGAGGATGCTGCCGGTCTTGCGCAGCAGGGCCTCGCGCTCGGCGGCGGTGTCACCCTCGCCCATCAACTGGATGAACACCTTGCGTGGGTTGAACTCCATCGGCAGCGGCGCGTTGGGGGCAGCATAAGAGAGGGTGGACGCATAGTAGCAACCGGCGCCACCGCAGGCCGCCACCTGGATGGTGGTCTCGGAACAGACCTCCAGCGAGGGCAGGGCGGTTTCCTGTCCCAGTTGGCGCGCGATCACCTGGTCCAGGGTGATGGCCATGCTGGCGCCCTTGGCGCTGGTGTCGGGACGCACACAGGAGAGCCAGGTGGCCGGGTTGAGAGTATGCACCGAGCCCAGGGCCACCACATTCTCGAAATTCTCAAAGGTGGTGACCTGCTGCTTGAAGGGTTCCAGGGGCTCCAGGATGTGACCCAGTTTGAAGTCGTCCCCGGCACCGCTGGAGGTCCAGGCATCCGCCTCCTTGCCAAAGGGGGTGTTGTTCATGATGGCGCCATGGGGAATGTAGAAGAAGCCCACCCGGGTTTTAGGCGTCGCCGCGGTTTGTGCCAGGGCGGTGCCGGCGGGCACCATGGCGTCCAGGAAGGGCAGGCTCAGGGCCACCGCGCCGCCGCGCAGCAGGGTGCGCCGGGACAGATGTTTCTTGGTGAGAAATATTGCCATGTTCTGCCTCCAAGTGGTGTCGGATCAGGCCAATAGCGGCATGACCCTGATGTCACTGTTTATTATTTGACCCGGCCAGGGTGCCAGCCAGCTCAGTTTTTGTTGTCAATGTGGTTCGATGGCTGTCCTCAGGGGTTTGATGCCACCACTTCTGCATGCTCCTCGGGGCCTTGCCGGCGGAAGGCCTCACTGTTGACGATGCCGCTGACCAGGGTGGCGAAGCGATACTCATCAGCGGCGGCGTCGCGCACGATGCGCCGCACCTGGGGCATGTCGAAATACTCGATTTCCCGGTTCAGGGCATACATCATCAGGCGCTTGGTCACCGTGGTGGGAAACTGGTCCGGGCGGCTGGTCAGGTAGCGCCGCAGGTCGGCCGGTCCGGTCAGCACGGCGCCGTTGGAGAGTTCCGTGGAGGCATCAATGGGAGCCCGTGCCAGGGCATCCACATCGCGCCAGCGGCCGGTGACATCGAAGTTTTCCAGCGCCAGGCCGGGTGGGTCGATCACCCCGTGGCAACCCATGCAGTTGGGGTTGGTGCGGTGTTCTTCCAGGCGCGCCCTGATGGTAGTGGGCACCTCACCTTCCTGGATCGAGAGGTCGGTTTCCACATTGGGCGGTGGCGGCGCTGGCGGCGTGCCGATGAGACGTTCCAGCACCCAGGCGCCGCGCAGTACTGGCGAGGTGCGGTCGCCATAGGAAGTGCGCAGCAATACCGCGCCCTTGCCCAGCAGTCCCCAGCGATTTTCGTCCGCCAGGGTGACGCGCCGGAATTGCGGGCCGAACACATCAGGGATGTCATAAAGCCTGGCCAGGGGTTCGTTGACGAAGGTGTA
>JBJHAY010000398.1:0-2801 GCA_050485205.1 Gammaproteobacteria bacterium | reverse complement strand
TCAGTGGTGGAGTTCCTGGACTGGGAACAGCGTGGCAGTCAATTGACGCTGCGGGTGCGGGGAATGGACCTGCTGGATGGCACCCCGATCCTGGATATCAAGCCCTATGTACCCTATGCCGACAGCATCGCAGCGGCCCGTGGCGGCTATGCCAGCGAGGCCCCTGGCAATGGGCACCAGGTCAGCTTCACCCCAGCCGCCCTGGCACAAGTGACAGCCTTCGCCGCCGACTATCCTGGTTTACAGGAATTGATCATCGAAGTGCTGGCTCAGGACCCGCGCCCCGCCTACCGGCGTCAGCCGGAAGACGGCAAGCAGTATGGCATGAGCCTCTACGACCTCAACATCAAGTGGCGCCCCACTGCCACAGGCTTCGAAGTCCTCTCTCTCTCCCGCCTTCCCCTGTAGGAGCGAGCCCTGCTCGCGACCAGGGCTCGCTCCTACAGGGGGAACTGGAAAATCAAGGTGGTGGAGGCGGCGGAAGTGATCAGAAGTTGAATTGCACGCCCACCGAAGCCATCTCGACATTGTTGAGTACCCGCAACCACTCCACGGTGATGGCCGAGGACTGACCTGTGGCCACGTTCAGCCCCAGGCCATAGGAACCGCGGTTTTCGGTCCGGGAGCGGGAGGTGCCGCCGAAGCGGTTGGTGACGTTCATGTTGGAAACGCCGACAATGCCATAGGCGCTGACCGCATTGCTGATGGGCAGATGACCCTTGGTGTAAAGCCCGAGGTAGCTGCCCACCTTGAGACCGCGGCGTCCGGCGCCGTCACCACGGCTGTCGCTGCGCAGACCGGTGCCGACCCTGCCCTCGAAGGTGAAGGTTTCGTTGAGTTCGATGCCGAAGTTGCCGTGCATGATGATGGGTTTGAGATCCCCGGTGAGTTGGCCGATGCTGACGCCAGCATAGAGCCCGTCCGCCAGGGCGGGTGCCGTTGGCAGGTACAGCAAGGCGGGGATCAGTGCGGTCAGCAGGCGTTGAATGATTGTCTTCCTGTTCATGAGGTTCTCCTGTTTTTACTGAGTGGTGATGGTGTTGTCCGTCTCCGGTCACGATGACGATCATCGTCTCCATGGCCTTGATCATCGATGATCAACGGACCACGGTTGTGGATGTTGACACTGGTAGTCTACAGACACTTGAACGATCCAGATGGGGTTTTATTCCCGGTTATCAAGGCAGTGACGAGGCCGCCGATTGCAGCCGACGCAGAATTTGCTGGGCCAGTTCACGGCGCATTTCGCGCTTGATCAACTCGCTTTCCTCGGCCTTGGCCACGGCATTTTCCGGGTCGGTGAGGTAAACCTTTTCAATGGATACCACTTCCGGCCCCAGCAACACGCCTTCGGCGCTGGCCACCTGGAAAGGCACGCTCATGCTGAGTTCGTATTCTCCCGCGCGAGCGTTGGCGTTCATGCTGAGGACGCGTTCCTGGCTGCGTTCGAGTCCGATGCCCAGGCGATAGTGGCGCGCCTCGGGGGTTTCCACCACGGTAATGCCATTGCTGGCCAGGGCCCTGCGCATTTCCCGGGCGAAGTCGCTGCCCTCGTCCTGGGCCTGCAAGTGCAGGTCCTGCATCGAACTGGGCAGGTCGATACTGCCACGCAAGGCAAAACCGCAGGCGCTGATGACGGCCGCCAGCAGCAGCAGGCTGGTTTGCAGGCACCCTCTCATCATTTGTTTTCCTCCTGGGTTATCCGCTTGCTTCTCGTCGCTGCTGGTGGTGGTCTTGCGCTGATCAATGAGGTCTTTTCCATGCCCATGGGGCCAGGATCAATTGGCGACGATGTTGACCAGTTTACCAGGCACCACTATCACCTTGCGCACCGTCAGTCCCTCGATGAAGCGAAGGGCATTGGGATCGGCCAGGGCGGCGGCCTCGATGTCGGCCTTGGCGGCACTGGTGGACATCGTCAGTCGCCCACGCAGCTTGCCGTTGACCTGTACCACGATTTCCACGCTGTCCTGAATCAGAGCCTGCTCATCCGCCACCGGCCATTGTGCGTCGATGACGGCGCCTTGCTTACCCAGGTGGTGCCATAGCACGTGACACAGGTGGGGCACGATGGGTGCCAGCAACAGCACCATGGCTTCCATGGCTTCCTGGGCCACGGCCTGGTTCTGGCCGCCATCCTGGATGTCACGACCTTCGCAGAACTTGGCGAGGGTGTTGTACAACTCCATCACCGCGGCGATGGCAGTGTTGAAAATTTGACGGCGGTCATAGTCATCACTGACCTTGCGGATGGTGGCATGAGTCTTTTGACGCAGTTCTTTCTGCGCCGGATCGAGCGCGGCGCTGTGCAGAGCCACGGCTGCGGGCTGGTGGCCGCCGATCAGTTTCCACAGGCGCTTGATGAAGCGATAGGCACCTTCGACTCCACTGTCAGACCATTCCAGGCTTTGATCCGGCGGCGAGGTGAACATCATGTAGAGGCGAACCGTGTCGGCACCATATTGCTGAATCAGGCTTTCCGGGTCCACGGTGTTGCCCAGTGACTTGGACATCTTGGCGCCATCCTTCAATACCATGCCCTGGGTCAACAGGCGGGCAAAGGGTTCATCACTGCCGACCAAGCCTTCATCTCTCATCAACTTGTGGAAGAAGCGGGCATAGAGCAGGTGCAGGATGGCGTGTTCGATGCCGCCGATGTATTGATCCACCGGCAACCAGTAGTCGGCGGCGGCGTTGAGCATGGCCTTGTTTTCATCACGGCAGGCAAAGCGGGCGTAGTACCAGGACGATTCCATGAATGTGTCGAAGGTATCGGTTTCACGTTCCGCCGCGCCACCACA
>JBJHAY010000397.1:0-2813 GCA_050485205.1 Gammaproteobacteria bacterium | reverse complement strand
AATCCCCGCAGTTCCCGCTCCGCCACCAGGCCTTCAGTGCTGGCGCTGAGCCCGCTGACCCGGCCATCGCGGGCAAAGGCATCCAGCAGCCAATCACGCCACAACTGTGGCACCTGCGTCTCCCAGCGCGCGCCGGGATAGGCCTGAAGGCTGTTGTCATCCCGGCTCACCAGCAAGCGGCTGCCACCGAGGGCATCACTGGTCATGGGCGTGGCCAGGCGCAGGCTCTGCAATCGTCCAGCTGTTGGATTGGCGCTCAGACCCGCTGGCGGCAATTGATACATGTCCACCATGGCGCGATCCGGCAAGGTGAGATTGCAGGATGCCAGCAACAGACATAGGGTAAAAACGCCAAGAGCAGAACGGCATGGCATCACGGCACAAACTCCTTCATGTCATCGTTACCCAACAGCACCCCGGCAGGGCCGGTCTCCAATTGCCGCGTCATGGTATTGAGGCGGGCAAGCACTGTGCGCAGGTCCTGCAGCACTGGGCCAAGCTCGCCCACGGCCTGCATGCCCTCCGCCAGCGCCGGACTGTTGTCCTGCAGCAGGCTCTGCAACTGTTCACTGACATGACGCACGCTGTTGAGGGTGGCGGAGGCCTCGGCCATCAACTGGTCACCTTCATCCGCCAGACGCTCCTCAATCCGCACCAGGATTCGGTTCAACTGGGCTCCGGCACTGGCCAGGCTTTGCAGGCCTGCGCGCAGGTCCTCCCGTTCATCCACCACCACCTGGGTCACCACGTCGATGTTCAACAAGACTTGATGCAGCAGCGCGGCATTTTCTTCGGAAAGAATGGCATTGGCACGATCCAGCAGCAAAGTGATGTTCTCCACCAGATCATCACTGCCCACCCGCAGGCGGGCAAGGGAGGAGGTTTCAGCCTCAATCACCGGAATGCCACTCCCATCCGCCAGCAGGGGGCTCTGGGGCAGACCCTGGCTCAGTTCGATGCCGGAAGCGCCGGTGATGTTGAGCAGGGTGAGACGGGCGGTGGTATCGGTCTTCACCGGCACATTGGCGGCCAGGCGCACCCTGGCCCAGACCCGGCGCGGATCGCCTTCATCCAACCACAGCCGTTCAACCTCGCCGACCCGGATGCCGCTGTAGCGGACAATGCTGCCCACGCTCAAGCCGGACACTGCCTCGTTGAACAGGATGTCGTATTGCCGTCCCTCTCCATCGATGCCATTGCGGGACATCCACAGCACGAAGTAGAGCAGAGCCGCGCTGCCCAGCAGGGTCAGCAGGCCGATCAGGATGTGATGCGCGCGGGTTTCCATCGGGTCAATTCCTCACAGGGGAAGTGGGAGCATCTCGCTCCCACTGGTGCGCCAGGGCGGCGGCACGGCCACGGGGGCCATGAAAGTAGGACTGAATCCACTCATCGTCCGTGGCTGCCACCGCCGCCAGGGTATCGGCCACCAGGATTTTCTTGCGGCCAATGACGGCAACGCGATCACAGGTGGCGTAGAGTGTATCCAAGTCATGGGTCACCAGGAAGACGCTCAGGTTGAGGGCATCGCGCAAGGTCAGCAGCAGGGAGTCGAAGGCGGCGGCACTGATGGGGTCGAGCCCGGCAGTGGGTTCGTCCAACAACAAAATATTGGGATCGAGAGCCAGGGCACGCGCCAGGGCCGCCCGTTTCACCATCCCACCGGAGAGATCGGCGGGATAAAGTGCCCCGGCATGGGCCGGCAGTCCTGCCAGCGCAATCTTGACCGTGGCCAGCCTGAGAGCCTGCCTGCGTGTCAGCCGCGCCTGTTCGATCAGTGGCAGGGCCACGTTTTCCGCCACCGTCAGCGAGGAAAACAACGCGCCGCCCTGGAACAACACCCCCATGCGCTGTTTCAGGCGCTGAGCCTCCACCCCCGGCAATTGCAGCAGGTTCTGCCCGAACACCCGGATTTCACCGGCCTGGGGACGCAACAAGCCGATGATTTCACGCAACAATACCGACTTGCCGCTGCCCGAGCCTCCCACCACGCCGAGAATCTCGCCACGGCGAACATCGAGATCCAGTTCCTGATGCACCACATGGCTGCCAAAGCGGGTACCAAGACCTCGCACCTGAACGATGGCTGCTGAGGTCACCAGCCCATCTCCATGAAAAACAACGCTGCCACCGCATCCAGCAGGATCACCGCGAAGATGGACTGTACCACTGAGGAGGTGGTGTGCTCTCCCAATGACTGGGCGCTGCCCGCCACTTTCAGACCTTCCAGACAGCCGATCAAGGCTATCACCACGGCAAAGAACGGCGCCTTGCCCAGGCCCAGCAGCAGATGGCGCACAGGAATCTCCTGCACGATGGCCATGAAATTGCTCAAGGTGATCTCAAGACTGAACAAGGCCACCATGGCGCCTCCCACCATGCCGGCCAACATGGCCAGGAAGGTCAGCAGCGGCAACATCAACACCATGGCCAGCAGACGCGGCAATACCAACAGTTCAATCACGCTCAAGCCCTGCACTTGCAGGGCATCCAGTTCCCCATTCAGCTTCATGGAACCAATTTGCGCGGTGAAGGCACTGGCGGTCCGCCCCGCCAGCAGAATCGCCGCCAGCAACACGCCCAATTCACGCATGAAGGCATAGGCAACCAGATCAACGGTGTAGATGGTGGCGCCAAAATCTTCCAGCACCGTGGCCCCCAGCAGGGCCACCACTACACCCACCAGGAAATTCAACAGCACGATGATGGGCACGGCATTCACTCCCACCTGCTGCATCTGCGCCACCAACGCGGTGCCACGCCAGCGCCAGGGACGCGGCAACGTGAGTACCCAGGTCGACAGCGTCAGCCCA
>JBJHAY010000396.1:0-2840 GCA_050485205.1 Gammaproteobacteria bacterium | reverse complement strand
GCTTCCGCCTGCTCCCGATGGCCGCTGATCTCACTGCGCAGAATGCGGTTGCCGCTGACATCCCCCACCAAGCCACGCAAATGCAGGCTACCACCACCATTCTGCAGTAGAGCCAAGCCGGCGATGGGCACCTGACAACCCCCATTGAGACGGGCATTCATGGCCCGTTCCGCCCTCACGCAAACAGCGGAATCCTCGTGATGCAGAGGCTGCAACAATTCATGGATGCGGGCATCATCAACCCGGCACTCTATCCCCACCGCCCCCTGGCCACCGGCGGGCAGGGATAGGTCGCTATCCAGTCGCTGGCGGATGCGCTCGGCCATTTCCAGGCGAATCAGGCCGGCGGCCGCAAGGATGATGGCGTCATATTCCCCTTCATCGAGCTTGCGCAGACGGGTGTTGACGTTACCGCGCAGATCCTTGATGACAATGTCGGGCCGAGCTGCCCGCAACTGGCACTGGCGGCGCAGGCTGGAACTGCCCACCACGGCGCCCGGAGGCAGGTCGGCGAAACTGGCGTGGTGGTTGGAAACAAAGGCATCATGACAGTCCTCGCGCTCACAGATCACCGCCAGACCCAGGCCTTCCGGAAACTCCATCGGCACATCCTTCATGGAATGCACGGCGATGTCGGCACGGTTTTCCAACAGCGCCACCTCCAGCTCCTTGATGAACAGGCCCTTGCCGCCGACCTTGGACAGGGGCGAGTCGAGGATCTGATCGCCACGGGTTGTCATGGGCAGCAGGCTCACCTCCAGACCGGGATGGGCACGTTCCAGGGCGGCTTTGACATATTCGGCCTGCCACAGGGCCAGGGGGCTTTCACGGGTGGCGATGCGGAGCTGGGGCATGCGAGTCGGGGGCCTTTGACGAATGATGCGGCTATTCTACACCAGGCTGGCGGGATAACTGAGCCTTCCTGCTTGCTGGTCATGATTAACCACACCTTTCCCGTGACGGCCCCTGCAGGAGAAAGCCCTGCCCGTGCGTGATAGCCCTCCCCCTGTAGGAGCGAGCAGGGCTCGCTCACCATTACTTTGCTATAATCCGCGCCTAGTTAACGACCCGGCATCATCTGCTGCCGGATCACTCAGTGGCACGTGGATGTGCCAGACCAATCATTGCACAACCGGAACCTGCCATGAGCCAGCACGACGAACAGGAAGCCAAACCCTGGGGCGGACGCTTCGCCGAACCCACCGACGCCTTCGTGGAACGCTTCACCGCCTCCGTGGACTTCGACAAACGCCTCTACGCCGCCGACATTGCCGGCTCCATCGCCCACGCCAGCATGTTGCAACAGGCCGGCATTCTCTCCGCCGATGAGACCCAGGCCATTACCCAGGGGCTTACCGAGATCAAGGGTGAAATTGAAGCCGGCAACTTTCAGTGGTCGGTAAAACTGGAAGATGTGCACATGAATGTGGAGGCAGCCCTCACCGCCCGCATCGGCATCGCCGGCAAGAAACTGCACACCGGCCGTTCCCGCAATGATCAGGTGGCCACGGATATCCGACTTTATGTGCGCGGCGAAATCGACACCATCTGTGATGGCATCCGCGCCCTGCAACACGGCATTCTGAGCCTGGCAGAAGCCGAGGCCGACACCATCATGCCCGGCTTCACCCATCTGCAAACCGCCCAGCCTGTGACCTTCGGCCACCATCTGATGGCATGGTTCGAGATGCTGGAACGGGATCATGGCCGTTTTCAAGATTGCCGCAAGCGCCTCAACATCTCCCCCCTGGGGGCCGCGGCGCTGGCTGGCACCACCTATCCCATCGACAGGGCAATGACCGCCCAGTTGCTGGGTTTTGAGCGGCCCAGCGAAAACTCACTGGATTCCGTGAGCGACCGCGATTTTGCCATTGAAGTGACCGCCGCTGCGTCCATCCTGATGGTGCATCTGTCACGTTTCTCGGAAGAACTGGTGTTGTGGACTTCCTCCCAGTTCGACTTCATCGAATTGCCGGACAGATTCTGCACCGGCTCCTCCATCATGCCGCAGAAGAAAAATCCGGACGTGCCAGAACTTGTACGCGGCAAGAGCGGCCGTGTCAGCGGCCACCTGGTATCCCTGTTGATGCTGATGAAATCCCAGCCGCTGGCCTACAACAAGGACAACCAGGAAGACAAGGAGCCGCTGTTCGACACCCTGGATACCATCAAGGACTGTCTCAAGGCCTATGCCGACATGGTGCCCGCCATCAAGGCCAAGCCGGAAAAAATGCGCGAGGCGGCCTTGCGGGGCTTTGCCACCGCCACCGACCTTGCAGACTATCTGGTCAAGAAAGGCGTTCCCTTCCGTGACGCCCATGAAGTGGTGGGCAAGTCCGTGGCCTATGGCATTCAACAAGGCAAGGATCTGGCGGCGCTGTCGCTGGCGGAATTGCGGAGCTTTTCCGAGGTCATTGGCGAAGATGTGTTTGAGGTGCTGACCTTGGAGGGATCGGTGAAGGCCCGCGACCACATTGGCGGCACCGCGCCGGCCCAGGTCCGCGCAGCCATCGCCCGCGCCCACCAACGCCTGCTGTAGGAGCAAGCCCTGCTCGCGACCAGTGGGTCTAGCTGGCTTCGGTGGCTTGTGCTTTGTTTATCACTCAGTGGCACCTTTGCTTACTGTTCAATGGCATGGGCTGTGATGCAAGTTTAGTGGCTGGGGCCGAGTCCCAGATCCAGTGGTTCGGGTTCAGTGGTTCGGGTTCAGTGGTTCATGCTGTGATGCAAAATTAGTGGCCGGGGCCGAGTCCCGGGTAGGGCCGTTCGGGGACGCATCGAGCACATCCCTGTGAGCTCGGATGAGGCCATCCATGGCCTCATACGCCCCTCTCGTCCCT
>JBJHAY010000395.1:0-2840 GCA_050485205.1 Gammaproteobacteria bacterium | reverse complement strand
CAGGTGCACTGGCCATCCATGTGGGAATGCACATCCACCCAGCCGGGGGTGACCAGCAGGCCACTGGCGTCGATTTCGCGGCGGGCATCGCCCTGGATGCGGCCAACTTCGGCGATGACGCCATCGCGCACGGCAATATCGGCAATGCGCGCGGGCTGCCCGGTGCCGTCCACTACCTGGCCGTTGCGGATGATCAGATCGTACATGGCGTCGCTCCTGCGTGAATTCGGTGTCAGATCAGTGGTCCATCCTAAATTGCCCCTACCCCGGGTTTAATATACGATCCCTGAAAATATTATTTCCTTCAGGGAAAAAGTTAATGAGGCCCTGTGCATGAACCGCTGGGATGGCATCCAGGAGTTCGTCCAGGTGGTGGAGCTGGGCAGCTTCACCCGGGCGGCGGAGCGCCTGGGGCTGTCCAACTCCCAGGTAAGCAAGCGCGTGGCCCATCTGGAGAACCGGCTGGGGGTGCGCCTGCTCAACCGCACCACCCGGCGCCTGACCCTGACCGACGAGGGCGAGCGCTACTATCGCAGCTGCCGCGACACCATCGATGCCTTCGAGCGCGCCGAGGGTGAAATCACCCGCCACCAGGACGAAGTCCGCGGCCGCCTGCGCATCAACATAACGGGCTCTTTCCAGGAGCGCTTTATTGTTCCCATGCTGGCGGACTTCATGCGCGCGAACCCGGGCCTGACGGTCGACATGGATTTCACCGATACCCGGGTGGACCTGGTGGCCGAGGGCTATGACCTGTCGATCTGCCCCGGCGAGCTGGAGGATTCATCCCTGGTGGCGCGGCGCCTGGCGGACAACTTCCACTATCTGGTGGCCCACCCGGACTACCTGGCCCGGCACGGCCAGCCGAGCTGTATCGACGACCTGCAACAACACAACTGCCTGGTGGGCGCCGACCCGGTGTGGCCGCTCAACGACGGCCGGGGCAGCGTCGACTTCCGGCCCCGGGGCAACTGGCACAGTAACAATGGCGCGGCACTGCTGGGTGCGGTGCGCAGCGGCCTGGGCATCGCCCTGCTGCCCTTCTTCGCCGTAATGGAAGAAATCGAGCGCGGCGAACTGGTGCATGTTCTTGCCACGCACAACCACCACATCCAGCCCGTCTGGGTGCTTTACCCCCACAACCGCCATGTGCCGGCGCGGGTACGATTGTTCATTGAGTACCTGTTCGAGCATCTGGGGGAAATCCAGCTTTAGCCCTCGAACCGCTCCTCACGGCCAGGAGACCGGCCGCTGGAGTCCCGCGCAAACCAGAGAAAAATTGCAGTCGAAATGTTTATTGGCTAGCATGACCTTCGAGTCACATAGGGAGTGTGGCATTCAGTCGAGGGAGCAGACCCAATGATCACCATTAATGGCAGCTGCCTGTGCGGCGGTATTCAATTCACGATCTCTTCTGAACTGGGTGATGCAATAAACTGTTATTGCTCCATGTGTAGACGTGCACATGGGGCAGCCTATGCCACTTTCGCCCCAGTCAATCCAAATCATTTTACATGGTCTTCCGGCAAAGACCTTGTCAAGGTCTACCACTCATCAGAAGAAGGCCGCAGAGGTTTTTGCAGCATATGCGGCAGTCAACTGGGGTCAATACGCGAAGATGGAAAAATTGGCTACGTTACTCTTGGAACCATCAAGGACGATCCGGGCGTTCGCGCAATAGCCAATATGTATGTCGGCTCAAAGGCGCCCTGGGTCGACATCCTCGACGATCTGAAACAGTTCGAAACCAGCTTCGTTTCCAGTCAGCGGATCGCTTAACGCAGATATTGCCCCCACCCCATTCACTCATCAAAAGGAATGATCATGAATGTGCTCAGCGCGCGTCTCGATACACAGTTCCCGGTGCTCGACCCGGAATTCAAGGCTTCATCCATTGTCCTGTCGGAGCATTTTCTGGACGACCTACACGCGCAGTACGGGGGGTTCAAACAGCATATTCTGGTGTCCTCCTTCGAGTTCGACAGCGACTGGCCGAATTGGGAGCTCCACCCCGCGGGTGATGAAGTGGTGATCCTGCTCTCGGGCAGGGCCGAACTGCATCTGGAAAATGACGACGGCCGTACCGCCCTGAACCTGCAGGAGCCCGGCGCCTATGCGGTGGTGCCGCGCAACACCTGGCACACGGCAAAGATCAGCATGCCGACGCGGCTCCTGTTCATCACACCGAGTGAGGGTACCCGGGGGCGTCCGGTGGCGGCCCCCGGATAACACCGGCCACCCGGTGTCGACCGCGTCAGGCCGCTGCCCAGCTCGACGCCAGTGCCGGGGCCAGGCCCAGGCGGATGTCGTCGGGCAGGTCGGCAAAACCCGCACTACCAGGAGGTGAAAAGGCCGCCATGGCCGACACCAGGGCGTCGATCTGGTCCGCCCCGGCAACACTTCCCCCCGCATGGACCTCACCCACCCGGTTGATCGGGTTCTGGAACCAGTCATTGAAAATCACGCGGTTTTCCTGGCCCAGCACGTCCACCAGCAGGTCGCTGCCCTGGCGGCGGAACCAGAGGTCTTCGGGGTTGACGTCGTGGAAATAGGCGGAGTCATGAATGTTCGGCGTATTGGTGAAGGCCTGGATCCGGGTGTTGTGGAAGTCTCCGGCGAAATGGTATTCGTCCGAACCCGCTCCGCCATTCAGGCGTGAATCCCGGGCGGCGAACAGGATGTCATCGCCCGCCTGGCCATAGAGGGTGTCGCCCTGGCCAGCGATGAGAATATCGTTACCGGCTCCGCCATACAGGGTGTTGCGCCCCTCCCCACCCCAGAGGATGTCATCACCACTGCCGCCGCGAAGGGTATTGTCGCCGCCACCCGCCATGATGATG
>JBJHAY010000394.1:0-2878 GCA_050485205.1 Gammaproteobacteria bacterium | reverse complement strand
CAAGCGAGGACTGTCTGAGGAGCGCAGCGACGAGTTCCGCAGCGCCGTCCTGGCGATGCTCGGAGGCTGAAGGCGGGGGGAAGCCAACACCGCTCCCCGGCCAACCACAAAAAGAACGAAAGATTAAAATCAAATTTCACGAAGCGATCGCCATGATCCTGCGTCACGAAAGTAGCCTTCCCCAAGGAACCAAATGCGGCAGAATCATTCCAGAATCACGATACTCAAACAGTGTGATTACCAGCTATAGCTGATTGCTCAACAACAAGGAGATTGAGAAGGCCTCAACTAAGGCCAGCCTCCGCCAACTTCACAGCATGAATCAAGGCCCGCGCCTTGTTCATGGTTTCCTCCCACTCCGCACCAGGCACCGAATCCGCCACAATGCCGGCCCCCGCCTGCACATAGAGCCGCCCATGCTTGATGACAGCCGTGCGAATCGCAATAGCCATATCCATGTTGCCATTCCATGACAGATAACCCATGGCACCCCCATAGATACCACGCTTCACCGGCTCCAATTCATCAATGATCTCCAATGCCCGCACCTTCGGTGCGCCACTCAAGGTGCCCACCGGCAACGTCGCCTTGAGCACATCAAGGGCAGTCTTGCCCTCTGCAATCTCACTTTCCACATTGGAGGCGATATGCATGACATGGGAATAACGCTCCACGAACATCTGCCGCGTCACCTCCACCGAACCCACCTTGGAGACGCGCCCGGAATCATTGCGACTCAGATCAATCAGCATCAGGTGCTCGGCGACTTCCTTCTCATCCGCCAGCAGTTCCTGCTCCAGCGCCAGATCCTCTTCCTCAGTGCGACCACGGCGTCGGGTGCCGGCCAGGGGCCGCACGGTGATGTGGCCATCCTCCACCCGCGCCAGTATCTCCGGAGAGGCACTCACCACATGAACATCATCCAGATTCATGAACACCATGTAAGGAGAAGGATTCAACACCCGCAGCGCCCGGTACACATCCAGGGGCCTGCCGGCAAAGGCAATGCTCATGCGCTGGGCCAGCACCACCTGCATGACGTCACCGGCCACAATGTAATCCTTGATCCGGTCCACCGCCTGCTCGAAAGCCTGCTGACCAAAACTGGAGACAAAGTCCTGCTCCGCTACTTGCCGCGGCTCCGGCGCCGGCAGGGCAACCGCGTCGCGTAGGCGCAGGGCAATGGCATCCAGGCGTTCGGTGGCGCGTTGATAGGCGTCGGGCTGGGCAGGGTCGGCATGGACGATGATGGAGAGTTTGCCGCGTAGATTGTCGAACACCACCACTTCTTCCGACACCATCAGCAGGATGTCGGCGCTGTGCACACTGTCCGGTGGGCAACTGTCCGCCACCCGATGCTCCACGTAACGCACCGTGTCATAGCCGAAGTAACCCACCAGTCCGCCGGTGAAACGCGGCAGGTCAGGCAGGCTGGGCATGCGGAAGCGGGCCTGAAAGGCCTCGATGAAGGCAAAGGGGTCGGCAGTCTCGGCACTCTCCACCACTTGACCCGCCTGTTCCACCCGCAGGCTGTTGCCGCTGACCTTGAGCACAGTTTCGCAGGGCAGCCCGATCATGGAGTACCGGCCCCACTTCTCACCGCCCTGCACGGACTCCAATAGATAACTATAGGGGCCATTGGCCAGTTTCAGATAGGCACTGAGGGGGGTTTCCAGGTCGGCGAGAATTTCCCGCACCAGCGGAATCCGGTTATAGCCCTCGGCGGCCAGGGCGGAGAATTGTTCCTGGTTCATTGTGTGGCGAGTTCCCTGCGCATGGAGGCGATGGTGGCGGCATAGTCGCCGCTGCCGAAAATAGCGGAGCCGGCCACAAACATGTCGGCGCCGGCACGGGCAATTTCGGCAATGTTGGCGACACCAACCCCGCCATCCACTTCCAGGCGGATGTCGCGGCCACTGTCATCAATCATGCGTCGCACCCGCGCGAGCTTGTCCAGGGTAGACGGAATGAACTGTTGGCCACCGAAGCCGGGGTTCACCGACATCAGCAGGATCAGATCCAACTTGTCCATGACATAGTCCAGGCACTGCAAGGGCGTGGCGGGATTCAACACCAGACCCGCCTTGCAACCATGGCTGCGAATTAATTGCAGGGAGCGGTCCACATGGTGACTGGCTTCCGGGTGGAAGGAGATGTAAGTGGCGCCAGCGGCGGCGAAGTCATTGATCAGGCTGTCCACCGGGCTCACCATCAGGTGCACGTCGATGGGGGCCTTGATGCCATAATTCACCAGGGCCTTGCAGACCATGGGGCCGATGGTCAGATTGGGCACATAGTGATTGTCCATCACATCGAAGTGCACGACATCGGCACCGGCATCCAGGACAGCCTGTACCTCTTCCCCGAGACGGGCAAAGTCGGCGGAAAGTATGGAAGGCGCTATCAGGTAATCGCGGCTGGACATCTCTGGTCCCGTGGTCGGCTGGCTACAAGCGGCGTATTGTAGCCGCATTCCCGCAGCCAAGCCAAACTCCGCCACGGCCCCGATCATGACAGCGTCCCCTGTAGGAGCGAGCCCTGCTCGCGACTGGTGGTTCTAGTTGGCTTCAGTGGCTTGTTCTGTGATGCAGGATTGGTGGCTTATTCTGTCATGCAGGGTTGGTGGTTTGTCTGTTATGCGGGATTAGTGGTTTATCTGTAATGCGGGATTAGTGGCTTATCTGTCATGCAAGCTTAGTGGCTTGGCCGTGCATCGGGGGGCTCATAACTTCAGCCCTGTTGAGATTTGATTTGTTGTAGCTGACGACCCGTACCTTCAGTGCTGTTGGGCTTTGATTTGCTGTAGCCAAAAGCTATAGCAACCATAAGTGCAACAGCGCTGATGCCAGTGGTGTCGGGTGCTGGGGTGGGGGTGGCA
>JBJHAY010000393.1:0-2887 GCA_050485205.1 Gammaproteobacteria bacterium | reverse complement strand
CATTTTTATTTTCGAGTATTTGGTTCGGCAAATCGACAAATATATGCGGTTTGATCGCTTACTGCGATATAGCAGAAGAGCGTGAGCAGGATCTGAAGCATAGCCTTTCGATGCAGGAGAACGCCGGACTATAGGCTCGACAACCATAGGCGCCTTGCCCTGTCGCTGCTCTGGTTATGCAGAGATCACAATCACATTATGAAGGTGGCCTAGCCGCCATATTTGACCGATAGCGGGCAAGGCCCATGAGCGACACCACAGGGGCAGCTCCACTTCCACCTTGGGCACGGCGGGCTACTTGGCCATCTCCATCGCCGCAATATATCCCAGTGTCAGGCTGAGCGTATTATTGGCGCCCAATGATGGCGGATACCCGCGCCAAAGTGAGTTTGCGTCAAGACCACTGGCATAAAGCCCCGGAATCGGCGAGCCATGGGCTCCGAGCACCCGCGCACTGCCGTCGATTCTCAGACCTATCCAGGTGGATGCATCCCCAGGAAATATTTTCACGGCGTAAAAGGGGGCCATTCGCAGCGCACCCAGACAGGGATTGGGTCCGTGCTCGGGATCGCCTGTAGCACGCTCCTGTTCCCTGGCTCCCCTGCCGAAATCCTCGTCCACACCTGAGTCGGCGAACTGGTTGAAGCGGCTTACAGTGGCTTCCAGCGCATCCGAATCAATCTCCATGGCATTGGCCAATGAGTGCAAATCAGTGGCGGTGAGCAGGTATCCGGTCTCGATGTATCTTTTCAGGCCGAGCCCACCGGGACGCACAAGCCCCATCCCATACTTTTTGATAAATCGCTGATCACAGATGAGAAAAGCTGGTACCGATCCCGTCTGGTGCATGGCATCGATCATGTCTCTGGCTGCTTCATTGGCAAAGCGATTGCCGTCGAGGTTAACCGCGATACAACCGGGTTTGGGTCTGTCGAGTACCGTGTGCAGGCATTTGGTAACAGCACCATCACTCCGTGTCATTACCGAGACCACCACCCAGTCGCCGTTGTGAGCATTGCCCTCTTCCATCCGCGCACCAACACTCAGGGCCATGGCGATGCCATCACCAGTATTGCTGTCGGGCATCAGGGAAATGTGCTGCTCCGGAAAGGGAATATACTTTCGGCGCATGGGTTCGCTGGCGGAAAAGCCGCCGGAAGCCAGTAGTACGCCCTGACGCGCAGCCACTCTTTCCCCCCGACCGTCACGGTCCACTATTACCCCGCAAACACGCCCATCAGCCTGGATCAACTCTCGGGCGGGGGTATCCCGCCACATCTGCACACCCGCGTCGAGGGCGGCCCGAACCAGACGGGCTGCCAGGGCATTGCCCATGGTGAGACGGGTTCCGCGGGAATAGAGCACCTTATCCAGGACAAATCCCAGCACCATTTTCACTACATGAAGGAACGATGGCAGCGATCTCCCCAGGCCTTGAAAATGCTGGATGTCATTGAAGCCGATCATCATCCCGAATGGGGCATTGACCTGTTCAAGGGGCGTTCTCAGGTACTTGAATTCCTGTCCGAGTTGGCGACCGTTGTATGGCAGTGGCGTAACGCAGCGGCCCGTTCTTTTTGCGCCCTCCAGATCCATATGGGTATCGGAAAAGTGCTGCTGCACCTCAAACTGGACAGCGGTATTCTGCTGGAAAAAATCAATCATTTTTGGCGCCGACTCAAGAAATGATTCCATCAGCTCCCTATCGAGATCAGCCCCCACCACAGCTTCAAGATATTGCAGGGCCGACTTCCGGTCATCAACAAGCCCAGTCTGTGCTGCCAAACTGTTGCCAGGCACCCAGACATTGCCGCCGGACCATGCGGTGGCACCGCCGTAGACTCCGGTCTTTTCAACCACCAGCACATCCAGGCCCTGGTGAGCAGCGACAATGGCCGCGGTGAGGCCAGCACCTCCGGCACCGATAACAACCACGTCCTTCGTGATTCCACTGGTCATGCCTTCACCACTGATGCATCGCCCCTCGTCCCTGTTCCGATGGTCACTCACCAACACCTCCAATTTTCTCCCGACCGCCGACATGAAGTGTTTGATTGAAGGTTTGGGCAGCAATATGACTGGCCAAAATCAGGATGGCTCTCTCGCCCACTACAGAACAGATCGGTGTAGTGGATCATTTGTCATACGCGATATTCCAAACGTTGGATTAGTTCTGATTGATATTGTTTCCGCACAGGCGGTAGCCTGGTTTTCCCGAACCTGAAGCAAACTGATCTCCTGGAAGTCGGCCCCCGCGCGGAGATGACAAAATACCGATGAGTCAGGGGTGCCTCAGACTACAGGAAACTGCCGAAGGAAGGTTCTCAACCCCCTCCATGGCTTTACCCGCCTTGATCTGATCCATGACTTCCCTGCCGAAAATATCATCCAGAAAGTAGGGAGCCTTGCCCTGCTCCAGGCCGCCATCAACCGAGAAGGTCTGGCCCGTTACCCAGCCGGACTCGGGTCCCGCGAGAAACCTGACGACCTGAGCTATGTCGTCCGGCTCACCGACGCGCCCCAGAAGTGTTTCCGCGGCGTACTGTTCAGCCAGGGGAGATAGCCGATCATCAGGCGCCATGGTCATTCCTGGTCGTACGGCATTCACCCGGATACCGGCGCCTCCCAGCTCGAACGCCGCGGCCTTGACAAGCCGTTCCATTGCCGCCTTGGTCGATCCATAAATTCCCAAGCCCCACGCTGGCTGCGTAACCCCGACGGTTGAGATACAGGTGATAGAGCCGCCACGGGAAAGCAGTGGTGCTCCATAACGCACCATCAGGAAGACACTCATGAAGTTTACCTCGACTTCTCGTCGGACGCTGTCCGCATCCCGCATCAGCAGAGGCTTCATATTGGCTCCACCCACGGTCGGAACCAGCATATC
>JBJHAY010000392.1:0-2890 GCA_050485205.1 Gammaproteobacteria bacterium | reverse complement strand
GGGCACCGCCGGAGTTGCCGGGGTTGATGGCGGCATCGGTCTGGATCACATAGCTGTCACCCTTGCGCACGAAGGCGCTGACAATGCCAAAGGAAACTGACTGGCCAATGTTGCGCGGGTTGCCGATGGCCAGCACCACGTCTCCCACCTCCAGGGCTTCGATTTGCGCAGGGCTGATGGAGGGCAGGTTCTCCGCGTCCACCTTGAGCAGGGCAAGGTCGTTTTCCTCGTCCAGTTTCACCATGCGTGCCTCCAGGGTACGGCCATCGCTGAGGGTGATGGTGTTGTCCACTGGCGGGAAACCGGTTTCCTCGTTGAACAGCAGATGATAGCTGGTGATGATGTAGCCGTCGGGACTGATCACCACCCCTGATCCCAGGCTGTTGCTGACCCCGATGTCTGGACGATAGCTGGGCCCGAACAGGCTGGAATATTCCTCGATGAAGCGTTGCACCACTTGCTGGGAATTGATGCTGACCACGGCGGGGGCCGCGCGTTGGATGGCGGTGCTGAAACTGAGTTTGGCTGGGCGGACTTCGTTGCTCTGCTGAGTGGTCAGGCTCCTGAGCGCGGGGAAATGATTGGCGACCGTGGGCATTTGCAATAACGCCACAGCGAAGATCAGTCCGGCCAATGCCGGCCAGATAACGAAGTTGATGATCTTGTTCATGGTCCGCCCGAAGTGACTCTGTTATGATGAGCCGCTCAACAGTATACAGGATTTCAGTGCTTTTTCAGCGCTGGCCCCATGAGTGACATGAGTATCTCCCTAGGCGATCTGCTAAAACACCTGGATGACCTGCTCAGACCGGGTGACTTCCGTGATTATTGCCCCAATGGACTGCAGATCGAGGGGCGTTCAACTGTGCGCAAGCTGGTGACCGGCGTCACTGCCAGTCAAGCCCTGGTGGATGCGGCGGTGGCAACCGGAGCCGATGCCATCCTGGTGCACCATGGTTATTTCTGGCGTGGCGAGGATCCGGTCATTACTGGCATCCGCAAGCAGCGCATACAGACCCTGCTGCGCCACGACATCAGCCTGATCGCTTATCACCTGCCCTTGGACGCTCATCCCACTCTTGGCAACAATGCCCAGTTGGCGCTGCGTCTGGGGTTCGAGGTGGAAGGAGAAATGGTGCCCGAGGACGCCAGCAAGGTCGGCTTGCATGGCCGCTTGTCCGTTCCCAGTGATGGTGAATCCCTGGCGCTGCATCTGGAACAGGTGCTGCAGCGGAAACCGCTGCACATCCCTGGCAAGCCGGGGCCGATCCAGCGTATCGCTTGGTGTACCGGAGGGGCCCAGTCCTATATCGAACAGGCCTGGCGCTGTGGCGCGGATGCCTATCTCACCGGAGAAGTGTCTGAACAGACCGTGCATTTCGCCCGTGAAACCGGTATGCACTTCTTCGCCGCGGGCCATCATGCCACTGAGCGTTACGGCGCCCCGGCCGTGGGACAGCACCTTGCCCGCAACCTGGGCATCGAGCATCAATTCATCGACATCGACAACCCTGCCTGAGGTCCGTCTCGTTATGCGCAGTGATTCCCGTCCAGTCTATTCCACTGCAACCGGCAGGCTTTGCCCAGACTGCGGGATCGCGCTTAATACCTGTGTTTGTCATGAGCAGCGCAAGCAGGAGATCAAGGGAGATGGACGGGTCAGGGTTGCTCTGGAAACCAAGGGCCGCAAGGGCAAGGGGGTGACCCTGGTGACAGGGCTGCCCCTGGCCGCGGCGGAACTCAATGCCCTCGGCAAGCAGTTGAAGCAGCAATGTGGGACTGGTGGCACGGTAAAGGATGGTGTCATTGAAATCCAGGGTGATCACCGGGACCGTCTCCTGGCGCAGTTGCTGAAGTTGGGGTATCCGGCCAAGAAGGCCGGGGGCTGAGAAGCTCAGGGCCTGGCAATGGAGATGAGCGCGCAATAGCGCCACATCATTGCCACAAAAGCACTAAGATTGCCGTCAAAGTACATAGCATCGGAGATAAAGCAGATGAGCGACAAGCAGAAAGAACTAGAAATCGAGGCCGCGGTTTTCCGTCGCTTGCTGGCCCACCTGGATCAACGCAAGGATGTGCAGAACATTGATCTGATGAATCTTTCAGGATTCTGCCGGAATTGTCTGTCCAAGTGGTATGCGGCAGCGGCTCAGGATCAAGGCCTGGATGTGAGCTATGACGATGCCCGTCAGCGGGTATACGGCATGCCCTACGATGAGTGGAAGGCCAAATATCAGACCGAAGCCAGTGCTGAGCAGCAACGCCGCTTTCAGGAACAGTCAGGCAAGCTCTGATCCATGGTTGTCACCGTTTCACCCCGGTTGAACCGGTTCTGTGTGTCAACCCAAGTCCGACATGCTCCTGAGATTACCGAACTTCACGCATGGTCCACTAGTTGCAATCTAGTTGCAATAATGATGGGATCGGGCCATGACAATGAGACCACTGCCCATTGCCGTGTCTGGTCACGCGTTGATCTGAAGTCAAATTTGTGGGCTGGGTCAAAGGTTTTGCATGTGCTTTGTGGCATTATGTGCACACTTGCAAACGGTGTTTGCTCTTGTATTTATTGTAGTGAAGCTCCACACTAACAGCCAACTCGGGATTTTTCCGCCTTCCACACAATACCATGGGTTATGGTGGCACGAGAGCCTTCCGGCTCTGAGAAATGATGACGAAAAAATTCGATTTACAGCGGCAAGGTCTGCTGCCTGGTTACGAGGCGGGTCACTACGAGCCCCGCAGGCACTATGATCGTAGTGAGTTTGCCGATAACTTGATGAGAAGAGATAACAGAATCAGTGTCAGAATCTCCGGCAGGGATCTGTCGGAACTGCAAAAAAGGGCCATGGAGGAGGGGGTTCCCTATCAATCCCTGGTGGCTTCCATC
>JBJHAY010000391.1:0-2914 GCA_050485205.1 Gammaproteobacteria bacterium | reverse complement strand
GTATTGAGTATGCCCCAGACCTCCATGGTATTACCCGCACCATTGGTACTTTTTTCCCTTCTCAGCAGCGTCATCGACTGACCGGATATGCTGGCTGCTGTGACATCTTTTGTCGATTCACTGTTGGTATACATCAGCACCATGCGCGAACCGTTGGTCAGCAGCGAGGAATTCAGGGTGATGGCATTGGCTTCATTGTTACTGGCATAACAGGCAGAGTCACCGACCACAGGCAGGCAGGAAGTCACTGTAATATCCGGATCGTAGGCGGCATCCACCGTGACACCAGGCGCCGTGGCATTGATGTTGATGGTCTCCACCACGTTGGTGTTGAAGACAATATTTACCGAGGCAGCATCCGTTGTGACAAAAGTGTAGGTGCCGGTGCCATTGTTCGGGTTGTTGTCAATCAGCGTGCCGTCACCGTCGGAGGTAATCCAGGTGCCATTACCTGTGGTGGTGGTAAGACTCATGGTACCGGTGAAATGTGTGGCTGGCGCCCCCTGACTGTTATAGACGGAAAAGTTGATGCTGTTCATCTCGCAGGCACTCATGCTGAGGCTTGCCGGCGTGATACGGAAGTTACATCCTGTAATATTCAGATTCGGGTCGAAGGCCGGGTCTTCCTGGAAACTGCCGGCATTGGCGTTGATGTTGAGGTTGCTGCTGCTTGCCGGGTGCACCAGATTGAGCACAACGACGCCATCGTCATCATCGCTGAACTGATAGGTGGCGCCGCCCGAGCCGAAGTTGTTCAGATTGCCCTCCATCGTATCCGATTCGAGCCAGTTGCCGATGGAGGTACTGGTGGAGAGTGTAATGGTGCCGGTAAAGTTCGGCACCGGCGTGCCACTGGGCACCGCTATCGTGAAGGTAACCGGTTCGGCGGTGCAGACATCGCCATTGCCATCATGGGAAATATAGACCGAACAGTTACCAACTTCCATGGAGAGGCTGTAGTCTTCCGTCACCATCGGTTCGCCATTCATGTCGAGGCCGGTGACATTGAAGGTCAGACTGCCGGTCGGGGTCGCGGTCGTAAAATTCAGGACGACCACCCCATTGTCAGCGGGATTGAAGGTGTAGACGGCAGTACCATTATTGGCAGTCTGGTTGTTGAAACTGCCGGCACCGGTATTGAGGCTGTAATTGCCATGATTGCCGCTGTTGGTGATGGTGAGACTGCCTTCAAAACCCGGCACCGGATTGCCGGCAAGGTCGCGCGCGGTAATGATGATCTGTGTCGAGGAGGTGCAAAAGCCGTAGGCAGCAGCATGCTCTATCGTGTAGTGATAGATTTCAGGAGGCTCTTCGACCAGAAAGGTTCCGGATACCAGATAGCCTCCGCCAAAGCCCTGGATGGCAAACCGCAGGCTGTGATTACCAAGACCATTGACCCAGAGATTATCGAACACCGCCTGCCCGGAACTGTTGGTGGCAACCACAGTGGTGCCGCCGATGCTGCCGGCGCCGGTTTCTATCGAGGCGACAATATTGACTCCACTGACCGGATTGCCACTGCCATTCACCAGCTGAATCACCGGCGCCGGATCAAGGGCTACGCCGTCATAGGCCGGCGCCTGCGGCTGGGTGACAAAACTCAGCACCGGGATGCGATAACGGATCAGTACCACGCCCGGATCACCGCTGCCGCCGGTGGCAACACCTGAAGCGCCGCCACCACCGAAACCGGAATTGACGCTGCCACTGGCGCCGGCGCCATTGGCATTGCCTGCGCCTGAGCCGCCACGGGAAAACTCGCCGCTGACACCAACGCCGGTACCAAAGGCAGCGCTCAGATTTCTGCCAGCACCACCGGCACCGCCGGTATTGCCACTACCAGCCTGACCAGCCCCGTCCCTGCCGCCGCCGCCACCGGCACTGCGGTTATTGCCACCAGCCCCTGCTGCCGCATCCCCACCATTATTACCCTGCCCGGCGATGCTGTTGCCGCCGGTACCGGCCGGGTTGCCGGTCTTGCCGCCGCCACCGCCGGAAGCAAAGCCATTTGCCGCATTGCCGGTGCTGCCCGGACCACCGCCAACAGCAGTACCCAGACTGGTAATGGTGGAGCCACCCTGGACTCCCGGCCCGCCACCACCGCCCACAGCAGTGACTGTCACTGTGGCTGCAGCCTGGTTCTCCAGCCAAAGCAGACCACCGGCACCGCCACCACCGCCACGATCATTGTTACCGCTACCGCTGGCGCCACCGCCGCCACCGCCGACTATCAGCACATCAATCTGGCTGACGCCGGGCGGCGGTGTGAACGTACCGCCCGAGGTAAAAACATGCACGCGGTAATTGATACCGGCCTGGGTATGGGTATAGCTGGTATTGCCGCCCGTACCAAAAAGCTGCACCGGCCCGGCGGTCTGCGCCAGCGACAGGCTCAGCCCGGCCAGGCCCAGCAGCAGGGCTGTGAGCAAGGGAAGCAGCTTGATGTGGCGGAGGAAGTTCATTGTTTGTGATCTGCCAGCGTGCCCTGTCTTTTCAATTCTCTGTAGGAGCGAGCCCTGCCCGCGATGGTTCCTGCGAGCAGGGCAATGGGTCGCCTGCAGGGCAGGCTCCTGCAAAACTGCTTCTGATTATAGAAGGCTTCTGGTCCGGCTTGACCGTGAAAAATTCCCGATTTGAGCCTAAAGCCCCTGAATTCCTGTGCATGCCGTCACAGAGCCGGGATTTTGATTGCAAAATCCGCAAATTCGCGCAAAATGCCCATAGCACCGTTTTCATTCACTACCCAATAACAAGATCCAGGAGCACGCAGTGGATAACAGAGAATACAAGGTGATCACCTCCAATACCCCCTCTTTCAACAGCCCTGAAAAACTCAAGCAGATTCTTGCGGAAGAAGCCGAGGCGGGCTGGGATCTGGTTGAACTGATTGATTCACATAAGATCCGTGTCGGCC
>JBJHAY010000390.1:789-2949 GCA_050485205.1 Gammaproteobacteria bacterium | reverse complement strand
CTCCACCATCTCCTGGCTGTTCGAGGGTGCAATCCGCCACCAGGACAGCCTGGGCTTTGACATGGTGATCAAGCCCGGCGAGGTGAACTGGATGACCGCCGGTGCAGGCATCGTCCACTCCGAACGCACCCCGCCCGCCGCCAGGAGCAAGGACTCTCCCCTCTACGGCCTGCAAACCTGGGTGGCCCTGCCCAGGGATCGTGAGGAAATCGACCCTGCCTTTTACCACTACAATGCCGATGAAATTCCCTGCTTCAGCGATGAAGACGTCTCCATCCGTCTGATCACCGGGCAGGCCTGGGGACAGAGCTCCCCAGTCAAAACCGAATCCTTTACCTTCTATGCCGAACTGAACCTGAAACAGGGCAAACGCTTCGCCGTGCCCACCGGCATCGAGGAAATGGCCATCTACATTTGCGAGGGCAAACTGCAAGTGGGCCGCGACGAATTCACCGAAGGCACCATGGTGACACTGAAGCCAGGCGCCATCCTCACGCTGCAAGCCAACAGCGATTGCCGCTTCATGCTGCTGGGCGGCGATGCCATGGATGGGCCACGCCACCTGTATTGGAATTTTGTTTCCAGTTCCAAGGAGCGCATTGAGCAGGCCAAGCAGGACTGGCTCGACAGGAAATTTGCCATGGTGAAGGGGGATGACGAATTCATCCCCCTCCCAAGCCAGTGAATCAAACCCACCAGCACCCTGGACACTTTCCCTCTTTCTGGTGTAGGTCGCTACCCACAACACTCTTTTCTACTCGGATGCCCCCAGCAGGGCATCCGCAATGGCTGAAAGCTGCTACAGAAACGTTGAAGGCTGAGACCCAGCCTGCCGCCAGGCCACCAACAAACTTGCGGCGGCCTGGGCCGGATCGGCGGCGGCAGTGATGCCGCTCAGCACCGCCACCCCATCCGCCCCACAGGCCCGGGCCTGCCGCAAGCGTGGGGCGTCCATGCCACCGATTGCCACTATCGGATATCCCTCCAGCAGCCGACACCAGTAGCTCAGTCCTTCGGCCCCCAGAGGCCGCCAGGGCATCTCTTTGGTCTGGGTGGGATGCACTGGCCCACAGGCTATGTAGGAGGGACGCAGGGCATGGGCGCGAGCCACTTCATAGTGGCAGTGGGTGCTGATGCCCAGGCGCAGGCCCGCCTGGCGCATCACCTCCAGGTCCGCCTGGACCAGGTCTTCCTGACCCAGATGGACACCATAGGCTCCATGTTCAATGGCCAACTGCCAGTGGTCATTGATGAAGAGGCGGCAAGCCGCGGTCTCGGCCAAGGCACAGGCCGCCTGGATTTCCCGGGACAGGGCCTGCCCCTCCAGATCCTTAATGCGCAGTTGCAGGGTATCGATGCCCAGGGGCAGCAATATTTCCAGCCAGTGGGCCCGATCGACAATGGGATAAAGCCCCAAGGGACGGGGCCCGCAGGAGGGAAAAGCCGGCTGGCCCCAGACCGTGGGCCACTGGGGGAACAAGCGCGGCAAATCACGCGCCTGATCCGGGAAGTGACTGGGCCCTGCTACCCAGCCCACATCATCGTCACCGTGGGCCTGGTTCAAGCCCTGATTGAGCAGCATCTTGCCCACCACCACCGCATCAGGGAGTTGGAAGCCCAGGGCTCTGGCCCCGGCGATGGCGGCAGACAGGGTACAGCCGGTTCCCCGGGCCCCATGGGTTTTTCTGGGACTGCCCAGCCAGAACCCCTGCCCTCCATCGCCAGGCTGGAAAAAATCGCAGGCCCAGTCTGCCTCCAGGCCATGGCCTCCCTTCAGCAACACCGCACCCGCCCCGCACAAGGCCCTGGCCAATGCCCGGCGCTGTGGGGGACTGTCCGCGGGCAATCCGGCAAGTTGTTCCGCCTCATCGGCATTGGGGGTCAACAGCTCACAGCAGGGCAGCAAGTGTCGGCTTATGGCCGCCAGCAATGCCGGGGAATGGCAGACAAAGCCGGCACTGGTGCGCAGCACCGGATCGTAGATCAGGGGCATGGGATTGGCATGGAGAAAGTCCAGCAGCACCGACAGTTGTGCGGTATCAGACAGCACCCCCAGCTTCATCACCTGGGGCCGGAGGGCCAGGCTGGCCTGCAATTGACTGGCCAGCAAATCCGCGCCCAGGGACTGAAAGGCCAACATGCCCCCACTGTGTTGGGCAG
>JBJHAY010000390.1:0-779 GCA_050485205.1 Gammaproteobacteria bacterium | reverse complement strand
ATGTACCCCCATGGCCTGCTGCACCCGCAGGTCGGCCTGCATGCCGGCCATGGCGGCACTGTCACTGGCACTGACATTCAACACCACCGGCCGCAAAGAGCCAGGTGTGCTTTTATCGATTATGCAAGCCTGCATGCTCAGGTGTCTCCCTCATCCGAGAAGGGACGACCCAGCATGGGGGTACTGGGACTGGCCATGTCCCGGGCCGGCATCAGGCCGGCCTCATGGGCCATGCGCCCGGCCCGCACCGCATCCCGGAAGGCTGCCGCCATGAGCACTGGATCATCCGCCTGGGCAATGGCAGTGTTCAGCAACACCCCGTCGAAGCCCATTTCCATTACCTGGCAGGCATGGGAGGGCGCTCCCAGGCCGGCATCGACAATCATGGTGACCTTGGGAAAATATGCCCGCAGCATACGCAGCCCGTAGGGATTCATGGGCCCCCTGGCGCTGCCGATGGGCGCCGCCCAGGGCATCAACACCCGGCAACCTGCCGCCAGCAACTGCTCACAGACACCAAGATCCTCGGTGCAATAGGGCAGCACCTCGAAGCCCTGGGTACAGAGCTCCCGCGCCGCCTCCACCAGGCCGAACACTTCCGGCTGCAAGTGATGCTCGCCACCGATCACTTCCAGCTTGATCCAGTGCGTGCCGAACAACTCCCGCGCCATCTGGGCGGTGGTCACCGCTGCGCTGACCGAATGACAGCCCGCGGTATTGGGCAGGATATGCAGGCCGAGTGATTGGAGTCTTTCCCAAAACGTATTGCCCCCGCCGGA
>JBJHAY010000389.1:0-2956 GCA_050485205.1 Gammaproteobacteria bacterium | reverse complement strand
CTCTTGCTGCACTGCGGCATTTCGATTACAACGACCCTGGCAGTTACAGTTACGAGCAGGCGATGGAAACCATCCGTCTGATATCGTCCTCGGTCACCGCAGATCTCGAGCAGCAGTTTCTGCGGGCGGTCTTCAACGTGGTGGCGCGCAATCAGGACGATCACGTCAAGAATATCGCTTTTCTGATGAACAGCCAGGGACACTGGCGACTCTCGCCTGCCTTCGACATCACCTATGCCTGGAATCCCAAGGGCAGATACACGGGTCGCCAGCAGATGAGCCTGGGCGGCAAGCGTGAGGACTTCGTCATTGCTGATCTGCTCGGGCTGGCGAAGTATGCGGACATCAAAAAGGCGCGGGCCATGGAGATGATTGGCAGGGTAAACGACTGCGTACATCAGTGGCGTGAGTTTGCGGGCACGGCAGGGGTTGCTGGCGAACGCATCGAGCGGATTGCGAAAGCGCATCGGCTTGACTTGGTATAGCAGGCTATGGCGCTGGCGACATTCGTTCTGGATACCATCACGGCACTGGAAATCGCCATCGCGGTTTTCTACGTTGCCGTCATACTGCTTTCCGCAACCATCTGGCAGCGCCAGGGGGTTGTGCTGGTATCTGCCGGTTGCATCCTGCTGGCACTGCTCAGTCACATGGTGAGCCTGAAGAGTGCAACGGATGCCGGGGTCATCAACTTGATCATTTCTCTCTCTGCCATTGTCACCACCACCTAGCTTACCCTGAAAATGGACGCCGCCCAACGGGCCATGCAGGAGGCCAGAAGCCATGCCTCACACATGGCACGCATCACCGCACGGGGTGAACTCAGTGCTTCCATCGCCCATGAAATCAACCAGCCCCTGACAGCCATCATCACCAGCAGCTTTTACAACTGAAGGCCACCAGCTTCTCATGGTGGCAACTGTCACAGCGTACCCGCAGGAAGCCGTGCCCCAAGCGGCCGCAGCTCAGGTACTCCTCAAACTCGCGGGTGACATAGCCCGGCAAGGGCGAGCCTTGTTCGGCCATCAGCCGGGCAAACTCGGGGTAATGGCGTGCGACCAGTTGGTACAACAGGGTCTGTTCGGGCCGGTGCCGGACATAGGTGGACAGCCGAGGCGCTTCGGCGACAGGAGACATGATGGCATCCATTCTGTCGGCACTGGTGTGTGGATGCCTTCAGGATAGTGCAGCTTGGGGAAATGAGCAGGGGTGGATGCTGCTGTTGTGAGCAGAGCCCCCGGCATCATCGTTCTTGGTACTGGGAGCCAACAGCCCGGACCCCAACCTGGATACCGAAGTGCGCATGAACCTCTACAACATCATCCCTGACCCCACCAATCCGAATGTGATCTGGGGTGCCTACGAGGGCCGCACTGGCGAGGAACGCGGTTACCTGGTGCGTCTGGACCGGGGCAACAATCCCCCCGAGTCCTGCATCACCGAAGTGTTCCAGGTACCGGAAGGCACCCTCAATCCACGTGGCATGGACGTGGCCAGCGACGGCACTGTCTGGGCCGCCATGGCTGCCTCTTCCCACTGGGCCCACCTGGACCGTGACAAGTGCGACCGTCTCAACGGCCCCGGCACCGAGAAGGGCGCCATCTGCCCCAACGCCTGGACCGTCTACCAGACCCCAGGTCCCAAGTTTGCCAATACCGACTATCCCGCTGACTTCCACTACTTCGGCTGGGTGGATCAGCATGACGTCATCGGTCTCGGCAAGGACACCCCGATCCTGACCGGCTCCAACTCCGACTCGTTGATTGCCCTGAATCCCGAGACTGGAGAGTGGACCTACATGCGCGTCCCCTACCCGCTGGGCTTCTACCAGCGTGGTCTTGACGGCCGCATCGACGATCCCGATGCCGGCTGGAAAGGCCGTGCCCTGTACTCCAACTACGGCACTCACCTGGTCTGGCACAGCGAAGGCGGCAAGGGCTTTGTCGGCAAGGCGGTGAAGATCCAGATCCGTCCTGATCCGCTGGCGGACTGAAGCCGGTCCGGGGGACCGGACAATCAAGCGTGACACCAATACAACGCCCCATCCGGGGCGTTGTTGTTTTTGTTCTCCACAGTTGTACCAACCTTCTTGTCCATGGCCGCGCCCTCCCATGCTTGTCCATGGCATGTCCCCTCATGGCACGGCTCTCTCAGTCTCCATGGTCAGGACAGACATGGCAATTGCCGAGGCAGCGGCAGGGGTGCTGATGCTGACGATAGGCACAAGCCTGCTGCGTGGCATGCAGGAAAGTGTGCAGCAATTGGCAGGCAAGCTGCACTGGCAGTGCTACGAAGGTGGTTTCCTGTTGCAGGATGAGACCTGATGCCCATCCGGGTGATGCTGGCAGACGATCAGACACTGGTGCTGCAGGCCTGAAGGCAGGAGCCAAAGAGTTTCTGCTGAAGGATGTTTCGTTGCAAAGTCTGATGGACTCGATCAAAACTGTGCATGCCGGTGGTTACTATGTCCAGCCAGTGGTGACGGAGAGCATCCTGAAGGGGTTGATCAGGATCAACAGTGATTTCGCCAGCCTGAAGAGTTGACACTGAACGAGCTTGAAATCCTGGGCTACCTGACTGGTGGATACAGTAATCGTGAGATTGCGCAGGTGTTGACACAGAAGGAACGATTAAAAACCAGGTCTCGGCCATTCTTGCCACGCTGGGGGTCCGGGACAGGACGCGGGCAGTGTTGCGGGGCATTGAATTGGGTCTGTTGGGGGAGTAACGGATGAGCATATCAATGTGGCCTAGCCTCGGTCACAAAGCTTCCTTGACAAACGAAAGCCCGCTCTAGTGACATTGGTGCTAGTTTGGCCTTGGCGCCGGAGGACAGATGACTCGCCATCCATATTTATTGGGGTTTCTATTGCTACTAGGCCTCCAGGGCGGGAAGGTGGCAGCGCAGGTAATCGACGAAGCCAGGGCCGCCGCGACGTTCCAGTAAGCTTGAGCA
>JBJHAY010000388.1:1172-2967 GCA_050485205.1 Gammaproteobacteria bacterium | reverse complement strand
TGGGCGTACACAGCTTTCGACCACACTGGAAAACCCATTGCCGTGAGTGTGGCGATATCCCTGACCCCGGCATCAATGACCAACCCCAGCACTTCCCGGGCCTGCAGCGATGTAGCCAGCAGGTCACCAAAATAGCCATCATCGCAGGGGCTTGTCGGCGTCACCACCAATTCGTCGCCAGGCCGACACTGTTCCTCGGCGACATGGATCATCCAGTTGTCGCCTGGAGGGACTTCACAGGTGATGGCGCTGCCACAGATGTGTGCAGGGCGGTATATTGGTTTGATGTCCGCGGCCATCAGGCCACGTCGTCCCAATGCCTCATGCACGGTCGCGACGCCAAATACCTTCAGCGCTGCCAGAACAGCGTCGTCTGCTCGCCTCACCTCAGTCACCACAACGGCCATGATCCGGTTCCTTTCAATGTGTCGGGCATGTTCATCTGTTGCATGCGTATCTTTAGGAGCCTCTGGAAAACGACTGCCAGGTGCGATCCGCACCTTCGCTTGTTCCCTCACCCTTACCAATCTTTCTGATAGGTCTCGGGGATTCGCTGCGCAGCTCGGGAAGACGCGGGCCGCTCACTACATTTTTAGAGGTTTCTTTATTTGTTGCACATGTAAGCACAGTATTTCACAATCCCTGAGGGCTGGCCCAGCGATATCGGGTCACCCGGTAGACGTTTCGGCTATATTACCCCGGTGGGTAATGACTGCCAATATAGTAAGTATGTCATACTTATTTGACGCTGCCCCACAACAGGAAGCAGGCATTGACCGAAAGGCACTTGAGCGACACCAACGACAACCCCCGCTGCTGGCCGGAGAACTGCTGGTACGTGGCCTGCTTGCCCAGCGAGCTGGAAGGAGGCCCGTTCGGCCGTATCATCTGTGATCGGCATGTGGTGCTCTATCGCAATCACGAAAGTGTCGCCGTGGCCCTGGAGGACTACTGTCCCCACCGTGGACTCCCTCTTTCCAGAGGGTTTATGCGCGACGGCTATCTGGTATGCGGTTACCATGGCATGGTAATGAACTGCGACGGCAAGTGCCGGAGCATGGTGGGGCAGCAGGTTGAACGGTTCAGAGGCGTGGATGTCTACCCCGTGGTAGAGCGGTATGGTTTCATCTGGTTGTGGCCGGGCGATCCGGCAGCCGCGGATCCGGCCCTCATTCCCGAGCTTGCCTGGGCCAATAGCGCGGAGTGGGCCTATGGCGGAGATTACTACCACATGGGCTGCGATTATCGACTGTTGATTGACAATCTGATGGATCTGACGCACGAAACCTACGTGCATGCCACCAGTATCGGGCAGCCGGAAATCGAGGAAAATGCACCGCAGGTGAGCCGCGACGACAATGAGATCCGTGTCAGCCGCCGGATGGACAACATCAAGCCGCCGCCCTTCTGGGCAGATGCATTGGAATTCAGCGGACTCCCCCGTGACAGCCACTGTGATCGCTGGCAGGTTTGCCGTTTCACGGCCCCCGGGCAGGTTATGATCGATGTCGGTGTGGCGCTGACCGGTTTCGGCGCCCAGCAAGCGCCCCGCGACAAGCGCGCCGCCGCTGTGGTGGTGGATCTGATTACCCCGGAAACCAGAACCACCTGTCACTATTTCTGGGGCATGGCGCGTAATTTTCAGGTCGATGATCCGAAGTTGACTGACCGCATGCGCAGCGCACAGGGAAAAATTTTCGCCGAAGATATGGCAATCCTCGAGGCGCAGCAGGCTAGCCTGCTGCGCAATCCCCAGCGCAGATTGTTATCCCTTAACATCGACACCGGTGGGGTC
>JBJHAY010000388.1:0-1162 GCA_050485205.1 Gammaproteobacteria bacterium | reverse complement strand
GGGTCTACGCACGCCAACTGCTGGATACCATGATAAAACAGGAAGCCGGCTCAACCGGATGAGAGTTTGCACGACGTCCCCCGCCGGCCGAGATAACTCAAAAAACAGGAAAGCCCATTATGCACACGGATCCTCGCGACATTCTCAACAGTAGCGCCATGACAAGAATGCAGGTCCTGGTAGTCGCCATCATCGTTGGCTTGAATGCGCTGGATGGCTTCGATGTGTTGTCCATCAGTTTTGCCTCTCCGGGCATCGCCGCGGAGTGGGGGATTGACCGTGCAGCCCTTGGTATTGTGCTGTCGATGGAGTTGATCGGCATGTGCATCGGCTCAGTGCTGCTGGGTGGTCTGGCCGACAAAATAGGGCGCCGACCGACCATCATGGCCTGTCTGGTGGTGATGACTATTGGCATGTTCATGGCCACCACGGTGAGAGGTATTGTTGATCTGTCCTTCTGGCGCGTGGTGACAGGTCTGGGCATCGGCGGTATGTTGGCGGCCATCAATGCGGTGGCGGCGGAGTTTTCCAACAACAAACGTCGCCCATTCAATATTTCCCTGATGGTGATCGGCTATCCGATCGGCGCCGTCATCGGGGGGAGTATTTCCGCCAAGTTATTGCAGCATAGTGACTGGCGCGCGGTGTTCTATTTCGGCGCCGCGGCCACTGCGCTGTTCATACCCCTGGTGTATTTTTGGGTGCCGGAGTCCATTCATTGGCTGGTGCGCAAGCAACCGGCCAATGCCCTGCAGAGGGTCAATGCCACGCTACGCCGATTGGGTCAGCCACAGGTGGATTCTCTTCCCATCGTGCATGAAGAAGTGCGGCGCCGTTCCATCGGCGATATTTTCGCACCGGGGCTGATCGCCACCACCATCATTGTCACTGCGGCTTATTTTTTCCATATCACCACATTCTACTTCATCATCAAGTGGGTACCGAAAATCGTCGTGGATATGGGTTTTGAAGCGGCATCAGCGGCGGGTGTATTGGTGTGGGCCAACGTGGGCGGCGCCATTGGCGGCGCCGTGTTCGGGTTGTTGACACTGCGCATGGGTGTCAAGCCGCTCACCATCGGTATCATGGTGCTGTCCACCCTTCTGGTCAGCCTTTTTGGCCGCAGCCCGGCGGATCTCACCATACTGGCGTTGATCTGTGC
>JBJHAY010000387.1:0-2975 GCA_050485205.1 Gammaproteobacteria bacterium | reverse complement strand
GCCAAGAAGACCCTGCAATCCTGGGCCGATGCCGAGTGGTTCACCAGCCGTGCGGCGATGCCGGAAGTCCTCACCGTCACCGTCTTCAAGGTGCCGGGTGAAACCAATACCGACGACCTGTCTCCCGCCCCCGATGCCTGGTCACGCCCCGACATCCCCTTGCATGCCAAGGCCATGTACAAGATGCCCCGCGATGGCATCACCAATGCCGAGGAGCAGATCTCCGAGCTGAAGCAACAAGGTCATCCCGTGGCCCTGGTGGGAGACGTAGTGGGCACTGGTTCCTCACGCAAGTCCGCCACCAATTCCGTGCTCTGGTACATCGGCAACGACATCCCCCACATCCCCAACAAGCGTGACGGTGGTGTCTGCATCGGCGGCAGCATCGCTCCCATCTTCTTCAATACCATGGAAGATGCCGGCGCCCTGCCCATCGAATGTGATGTCAGCAAGCTCAATACCGGCGATGTCATCGACATCCAGCCCTATGCCGGCAAGATCACCCGCCACGGCAGTGATGAAGTGCTGGCGGAGTTCAGCCTGAAAACCGACCTGATTCTCGACGAAGTCCGCGCCGGCGGCCGTATTCCCCTGATCATCGGCCGCGGTCTGACCGATCGCGCCCGCACTGAACTGGGGCTGGCTCCTTCCGAGGTATTCCGTCGTCCCAAAGTGCCACAAAGCTCCAGCAAGGGCTTTACCCTGGCGCAGAAAATGGTCGGTCGTGCCTGCGGCGTCGAGGGTGTGCGCCCCGGTACCTACTGCGAGCCGAAAATGACCACCGTGGGCTCCCAGGACACCACTGGCCCCATGACCCGCGACGAACTCAAGGATCTTGCCTGTCTCGGCTTCAGCGCCGACCTGGTGATGCAGTCCTTCTGTCACACCGCCGCCTATCCGAAGCCGGTGGACATCGAAACCCAACACACCCTGCCCGACTTCATCCAGACCCGGGGCGGCGTCTCCCTGCGTCCCGGCGACGGCATCATCCACTCCTGGCTCAACCGCATGCTGCTGCCCGATACCGTCGGCACCGGTGGTGACTCCCACACCCGCTTCCCGATCGGCATTTCCTTCCCCGCCGGTTCCGGCCTGGTGGCCTTCGCCGCCGCCACCGGGGTGATGCCACTGGACATGCCGGAATCAGTGCTGGTGCGCTTCAAGGGCGAGATGCAGCCGGGCATCACCCTGCGTGACCTGGTCAACGCCATTCCCTATGCCGCCATCCAGTCCGGTGACCTGACGGTGGAAAAGAAAGGCAAGAAGAACATTTTCTCCGGCCGCATCCTGGAAATCGAAGGACTGCCCAATCTCAAGGTGGAACAGGCCTTCGAACTTTCCGATGCTTCCGCCGAGCGTTCCGCCGGTGGTTGCACCATCCGTCTGGCCAAGGAACCCATCATCGAGTACCTGACTTCCAACGTCACCCTGCTGCGCTGGATGATCAGCCAGGGCTATGGAGATCCCCGCACCCTGGAACGCCGCGCCCGCGCCATGGAGGAATGGCTGGCCAATCCCCAATTGCTGGAGCCGGATGCGGATGCCGAATACCACAAGATCATTGAAATCGACCTCAATGAGATCAAGGAACCTCTGCTGGCCTGTCCCAATGATCCGGACGACATCAAGCCGCTGTCTGCGGTGGCCGGCACCAAGATTGATGAGGTCTTCATCGGCTCCTGCATGACCAACATCGGCCACTTCCGCGCCGCCGCCAAGGTGTTGGAGCAGAACAAGGGTGCCATCCCCACCCGCTTGTGGGTATCTCCTCCCACCAAGATGGATCAGCACCAGTTGGTGGAGGAAGGCGTCTACTCCGTGTTCGGCGTTTCCGGTGCCCGCACCGAAATGCCAGGATGCTCCCTGTGCATGGGCAACCAGGCCAGGGTGGCGCCCAAGTCCACGGTGGTTTCCACTTCCACCAGAAACTTCCCCAACCGTCTCGGCGACGGCGCCAATGTGTTCCTGGCGTCCTCGGAGTTGGCGGCGGTCTGTTCCATTCTCGGCAAGATTCCGGACCTGGAGCAATACATGGCCTACATGCAGAGCATCAATACGCTCTCCTCCAGCATCTATCGCTATCTGAACTTCAATGAGATTGAATCGTTCCAGAATGCCGCAGAGCAAGTGAAAACCATTCCTGTCACCAACATTGCGGAAGTCAGGATGTCATAGGAACAGCGAAGATGCCGCTCCAGCTTCGCGACAGTTATCCCGGTGGCCAGAGGCTCAGTGACGAGCCTCTGGTTCACTTGTATGACGACTATCTGAGCGAAGAGGAAATCCGGCACTTGATGCTGGTGGCCGCGCCCCAGCTGCAACGTGCTCTGGTGAGCGACGGCAGCGAAGGCGCCATCAGCGCGGATCGCACCAACCGCAACTGCTGGATTCAGCACCACCATGATCAAGTGATTTCCAGACTCTGTCTGCGCATCAGCACCCTGGTGGGTCTGCCCCTCAATCACGCTGAAGCCCTGCAGGTGATTCACTATGGGGTGAGTCAGGAGTACGCGCCTCACTATGATGCCTGGGATCATGACACCGACACCGGCACTCGCTGCATGAGCCGTGGCGGCCAGCGGCTGTTGACATGCCTGCTCTACTTCAATGATGTGACAGCCGGTGGCGGCACCGGCTTCCCCAATCTCGATCTGGAAGTCCGGGCGCGCAAGGGACGCATGCTGGTGTTTCATAACTGCCTTGCTGGCAGCAATATCAAGCATCCCAACAGCTTGCATGGTGGCTTGCCGGTGATGCAAGGTGAAAAATGGGCTTGCAATCTGTGGTTCCGTGAGCACCCGTTTCAAACCGGCCAGCACAAAGATGCCCTGGGCTACCCGGTGTACGGGCGCGTGGTATGAAACCACGGCGCGTTGTCGCGTCCTCCACCGGAAGCTACAATGGCTCCACTGGCCTTTTAGTAGTATCTGTCCATGACTGACGCCTCCCGATTATTGCAGAGCCTCCGGCGCCAC
>JBJHAY010000386.1:0-2985 GCA_050485205.1 Gammaproteobacteria bacterium | reverse complement strand
ACATAGGTATGCTCCACATCCAGTTCATGCTTGGCCTGCAAGGGCAGCGGGATAATCCGTAGCGGCGCCGGGGTATCGGCCTCCGCCACCGCGTTGCGCTCTTTATCTTCGCTGACATATTCATAGGGGTTCGGCATCTTGTCGATGCGGCCCGGCCAGTCGATGCGGGTGGAGTCGATTTCAGTCCAGCCATCGGGCACCCCCTCGCGGATCACGGTGGTGCCACGAATATCGTGCATGGCATCGACACTTTCGCCTCGGGCCAGGCGGTGGGCCACCTCGGCCACGGCGCGCTCGGCATTGCCGAACAACAAAATGTCGGCACCGGAATCGATCAGGACCGAGCGCCGGATCTTGTCGCTCCAGTAGTCGTATTGGGCGATACGGCGCAGGCTGGCCTCGATACCGCCGATCACCAGTGGCACGTCCTTGTAGGCCTGGCGGCACATCTGACTGTAGACGATCACTGCCCGGTCGGGGCGCTTGCCGCCCTCGTCATTGGGGGTGTAGGCATCATCGCTGCGCAGGCGCAGGTCGGCGGTGTAGCGGTTGATCATGGAATCCATGTTGCCAGCGGTGATGCCGAACAACAGGTTGGGCTTGCCCAGGGCCATGAAGTCCTCGGTGGACTGCCAGCGCGGCTGGGCAATGATGCCGACCCGGAAACCCTGGGATTCCAGGTAGCGGCCAATCACCGCCATGCCAAAGCTGGGGTGATCCACATAGGCGTCGCCGGTGACGATGATGATGTCGCAACTGTCCCAGCCCAGTTGATCCATTTCGGCGCGGGACATGGGCAGGAAAGGCGCGGGGGTGAGGCATTCCGCCCAGTACTTGGGATAGGAAAACAGATCTGGCGCGGCACTTTGCTGGGGATTGATCTGGGTGACTGTCATCGGACTTCACAACGGTTTGATGGCGGGCGCCCATGATACCACGCCCACCCCCTGCTGTAGGAGCGAGCCCTGCTCGCGATAATATCTGCCCCTGTAGGAGCGAGCCCTGCTCGCGACAATGCCCATCCCTGTAGAAACCGCAGAGCTAGGGTCGCCTGCAGGGCAGGCTCTTACAGAGGCAGGCAGGTCAGTTGGCGCAGGTATCAGCTATCCTGCTGCTGGCCGCGTGGCGGAATCAGGGTAGGAAACAGAGAGATGTTGTCGCCACTGGAAATCTTGGCCACGCCTTCCTTCTCCACCTCATCGATACGCAGAATCGCCTGCATCGGGATGAAACTGCGCTTGACCCCCTGAAACTCGGTCTTCAGCTTCTCTTCGGCCGGATCCACCACCATCTGATTGCGGTCGCCGAAGAGAAAGTCCTCAATCTCGATGAAGCCGTACAACTCACTCTGGTACACCTGCTTGACGAAGACTTCATAGACCTTGCCCTTGTTGAGGAAGGTGATGCGATAGATTTCCTGAGGTTCCTGGCGTTTAGGCATTGTCGGTTGGGCCTGCGCTTGGTAGATGTATTGAAAGCCTTCATGTCGGGGCAACTTCCCCAATTTCAAGCCCCCTGCCCGTTACTCCCTCCCACTGGTCGCGAGCAGGGCTCGCTCCTGCAGGGACGTGGCGCTATAATGGCCGCCCTTTGTGCCTGCACGTCCTTTATACGGTAAGCCCCGATGTCCCGCAAAGTTTACATCAAGACCCATGGTTGCCAGATGAACGAGTATGACTCCGCGCGCATGCTCGACCTGTTGCGCGAAAGTCAGGGACTGGAGCCCACCGAGCACCCGGAAGAGGCGGACGTGCTGCTGCTGAACACCTGCTCAATCCGGGAAAAGGCCCAGGAAAAAGTGTTCCACGAACTGGGCCGCTGGAAATCCCTGAAGCAGCAAAGACCAGACATCAAGATCGCCGTGGGTGGCTGCGTCGCCAGCCAGGAAGGCGAGATGATCGGCAAGCGCGCCCCCTACGTGGACGTGATCTTCGGCCCCCAGACCCTGCACCGCCTGCCGGAAATGCTCGCCACGCCCACCCCAGGCAAGCCGGTGGTGGACATCAGCTTTCCGGAAATCGAAAAATTCGACCGCCTGCCTGAACCAAAAGTGGAAGCCTGCCAGGCCTTCCTCACGGTGCAGGAAGGCTGCAGCAAGTACTGCTCCTTCTGCGTGGTACCCTACACCCGTGGCGAGGAAGTCAGCCGTCCCATGGACGACATCCTGGCCGAAGCCGTGCATCTGGCGGCCCAGGGCGTCAGGGAAATCAACCTGCTGGGCCAGAACGTCAATGCCTACCGCGGCCTCAGCCACGACGGCGCCATGGTGGACCTGGCCACCCTGATCACCTACATTGCCGCCATCGACGGCATCGAGCGCATCCGCTTCACCACCAGTCATCCGCTGGAATTCAGCCAGAGCCTGATCGATGTCTACGAGCAGGTGCCGCAACTGGTGAGCCACCTGCATCTGCCGGTACAAAGCGGTTCCGACCGCATCCTGGCGCTGATGAAACGCAACCACACGGCGCTGGAATACAAGTCCATCATCCGCCGCCTGCGCAAGATCCGTCCCGGCATGAGCATTTCCTCCGACTTCATCGTCGGCTTCCCCGGCGAAACCGAGAAGGACTTCGAGGACACCATGAACCTCATTGCCGACATCGGCTTCGACACCTCCTTCAGCTTCATCTACAGCCCCCGCCCCGGTACCCCCGCCTCCGACCTGGCGGACGACACTCCGGAAGCGGTGAAGAAGCAGCGTCTGGCGATCCTGCAAGCCCGTATCCAGCAACAGGCCATGGCCATCAGCGAGGCCATGGTGGGCACGGTGGAAAAAGTGCTGGTGACCGCGCCTTCCAAGAAGGACCCCGGCGAACTCCAGGGCCGCACCGAGAACAACCGCGTCGTCAACTTCCGCGCCGACAATCACAGCCTCATCGGCAGCCTGGTGGACATCAAAATCACCGCCGCCCTCCCCAACTCCCTGCGCGGCGAACTGATCTAGCAAACACCCGCCTGCAACGAGCCCGGATATTTCATACC
>JBJHAY010000385.1:0-3008 GCA_050485205.1 Gammaproteobacteria bacterium | reverse complement strand
GGGCGGCGCCGCCCGCGGGCCCGGCCGCCACGGCCATGGAACGAAAAATGATCAATGATGCCACCGCCTACATCCGCGGTTTGGCAGAGATCCATGGCCGCAATGCCTTCTGGGCGGAAACAGCGGTCACCGAAGCCGCCTCCCTGTCGGCCAGTGAAGCCCTGGCCGAGAATGTGATCGATATCGTGGCCCTGGATCTGCCCGACCTGATCCGGCAGATGCACGGGCGCGTGGTCAAGATCAAGGAGCAGGACTTCACTCTGCAGACCGATGGCAAGGTGGTCCAGTACGATGAAATGGACTGGCGCACCAAATTCCTGATAGTCATCACCAACCCCAATCTCATCCTGATTCTTGGCATGATAGGCATCTATGGATTGATCATCGAATTCTACAGCCCAGGTTTCGGCTTGGGGGGCACCGTGGGGGTCATCTGTCTGCTGCTGGCAGGTTATGGCCTGCAGTTGCTGCCGGTCAATTACGCGGGACTGGGTTTGATTATTCTGGGACTCAGTCTGATGGTGGCGGAGGCCTTGGTGCCGAGCTTCGGCATTTTCGGCGTTGGCGGGATAGTTGCCTTTATCATGGGCGGGGTGATGCTGATCGATACCGAGGTGGATGTGTTTCGCGTGTCCTTGCCAGTGGTGGCGGCGGTGGCAGCCTTTGCCGCCATGCTGGTGGCCATCACGCTGCGGCTTTTCATGAAGGTCAAGCATGCGGCGACTGTTTCCGGCATCCAGACTTTCATCGGCATGACAGGAGAAAGCGTCGCGGATTTCAGTGACCATGGTCTGGTAAAGGTGCAGGGAGAACTCTGGCATGCGGATACCGACACTCCCCTGCAAAAGGGCGACAGGGTCAGGATCATCGGCGTCAATGGTTTGAAGCTTGCAGTGACGCGTGCCTGAAAGCTTTCGTGCAGCAGATAATGAATAATCAATAGCAGGAGGTAATAGATGGACTTTTTCTTATTAGTATTCGCCGGCCTTGCCGTCACTTTCATCTTCTCGGCCTTTCATGTACTGAGGGAATATGAACGGGCAGTCGTGTTTTTTCTGGGACGTTTCCAGGTGGTGAAAGGGCCTGGCCTGATCATCATCATCCCCATCATCCAGCAGATGATGCGGGTGGATCTTCGCACCAAGGTTTTCGACGTCCCCTCCCAGGACATCATTTCCCGGGACAACGTGTCGGTAAAAGTGAATGCGGTGCTGTACTTCCGCGTGATCGATCCGCAAAAAGCCATCATCAATGTGGAAAACTACTACGAGGCCACCAGTCAGTTGGCCCAGACTACCCTGCGTTCGGTGCTGGGACAGCATGAACTGGATGAGATGCTCTCAAGCCGGGATCAACTCAACCAGGATATCCAGGCAATTCTGGATGAACAGACAGATGGCTGGGGCGTGAAGGTCAGCAATGTGGAAATCAAGCATGTGGACCTGGATGAAAGCATGATCCGCGCCATCGCCCGTCAGGCCGAGGCGGAAAGGGAAAGACGTTCCAAGGTGATTCATGCCACGGGCGAGATGGAGGCCTCGGAAACCCTGGTCAAGGCCGCCCAGGAACTGGCACGCCAGCCGGAAGCCATCCAGTTGCGCTACCTGCAGACCCTGTCCGGTATTTCGGGGGAGGGCAAGACCACCATTGTGTTCCCGCTGCCGGTGGATATCTTCAACACTTTCATCAAGAAACCTTGATCGATTCCCGTGTTTGAAACCGCGGAGCTGGGCCAGCGGATTTCCAGACGGGAGTTCCAAAAAATAGAACCTGAATTACGCTTGCGCCTGCTGGATGCCCAGCAGGCCCTGCGCAAGTCGCGGGTGCCCGTGATCATTCTGGTTGCGGGTGTCGAGGGGGCGGGCAAGGGCCAGGTGGCGGACTGCCTCAACAAGTGGTTCGACAGCAGAGGCCTGCTCACCACCGCGTTCTGGGAAGAAACCGACGAACAGCGCCGCCGGCCCCGTTTCTGGCGCTTCTGGCGCAAGCTTCCTGCCCGTGGCTTCATCGGTCTCATGTTCGGTTCGTGGTATACCAGCCCCCTGGTGGATCATGCCCTGGGAGAAATCAGCGCGGAAGCGCTGGAACATGAGCTCAATGCCATCAATGCCTTCGAAAAGATGTTGGTGGACGATGGCGCGGTGATCGTCAAGTTCTGGTTCCATTTGCCCCTGGACGAAGTAAAGCGGCAACTCCGGGAAGACCAGGAGATCCTCGATCGCAAGTTGCGCACTGCCCCCCTTTCGAAGCGGTTTGCCAGTCTCTACAAGCGTTTCATCGCCACCGGTGATGTGGTACTGCGGATGAGCAACAAGCCTCATGCCTGCTGGCATGTGGTGGAGGCCACTGATAAGCACTACCGGGAAATCACCGTGGGGCGCCAGGTCCTGGCAGCCATGGAAGAAAAACTGGCGACTGTTGATCAACAACAGCAGGCGGATCAGGCGCACCAGATCCTCGTCGCCAACATGGACGTCATCGCGCAGGCGGCGCGCGCGACCCCCGACCGGACCCGGAGCCGTCGCCCGAAGCCGCGCGCCCAGCGCGACGAGTCGGCCGGTCCGCAGCTCGCGTCCGAGCGTGTGCTCAAGCTCGGACGCCCGCTCGGGCTCCTCATCGTCGGGCTGATGCTGGCGATGATCATCCGGCCGCTGATGCTGCCCCTGCTGGTCGGGACCGTCGCCGGCGTCATCTACCTCCTGGGCAAGCAGACCCAGCGCGACGGCGACGAGCCCTGACGCGAGCACGCCCAGCCGGGTGGTCTCGCTCCAACCCGACGAATCGAAGACCGGATCTCCGGAGAGGAGCCGCATGATGCTCGGCAAGGCAAGGAGGCAGACCAGCACCATGATCCTCCCCTCCAGGGAGTGCAGAATGTGGGCCCGGAAGGCCCGCAGCCCGCACCTCGCCCGGTACCGGCCCAGGATCAGGAGGCGTCGGGCGGGGTGCGGGGCGGGGTCGATCAACCCACGAACCGGGCCAGGGCGCAGGTCGCGAGCGCCTTGTTC
>JBJHAY010000384.1:0-3008 GCA_050485205.1 Gammaproteobacteria bacterium | reverse complement strand
CCCCTGGGCACAGGTCTGGCACACGGACAGTCGACGCCGGATGAGCCAGTGGTACTCAGCCCCTATGTGCAGATATTGCCAGGCGGGCGCATCAATATCTTTTCCAAGAACCCGGAATGTGGCCAGGGCATCAAGACCGGTCTTCCCCTCATCATTGCCGAGGAACTGGACTGTGCCTGGGAAGACGTGGACGTGTTGCAGGCAGAGATAGACGAAAGTCGCTATGGCGTTCAGTTCGCCGGAGGTTCCCAGTCCACTCCCCAGAATTGGATGGCCATGCGCTACGTCGGCGCCACTGCCAGAGCCATGATTCTGGCCGCCGCCGCCAGCCAACTGAACCTGCCCCTGGAACAGTTGCGCACCGGGGACAGCAAGGTGTTGCATCCGGAATCCGGTGGGGAATGGCCCTACAGTGAATTTGCCGAACTTGCCGCCACACTGCCGGTGCCGGACCCCGCTGCCCTGGTGCTCAAACAGCAAGATGAGTTCACGTTGCTGGGGCGTCGTTTCTCCGGGGTGGACAACCCCCAGATTGTGACCGGCAAGCCGTTGTTTGGCGCGGATGTGAGATTGCCCGGCATGCTGGTGGCCACCTACAGCAAGTGTCCGCAGATCGGCGGCGTGGCGCTGTCCTTCAATGAACAAGAAGTGAAATCTCTTCCCGGCGTGGTGGATGCCTTCATACTGGCCCAGTCAGGCACGCCCAAGTTATATAACTCCAGTGGCGGTGATATTTTCAGCGGCGTGGCCATCATTGCCACCTCCACCTGGGCTGCCCTCAGGGCCAGGCAGATCCTTCAGGTGCAATGGGATACCAGTGGGGCCGAAACCAGCAGTTGGAATGACCTGGTGGCAAGGGCCTATGCCATTGCCGGTCAGGATGGCGACATGGCCCTGATGGACAAGGGCGAGACCCAGGAGGCCATGGCGAGAGCCGCGCAAGTGGTGACGGCAGTATATGAATATCCTTATCTTTCCCATGCCCAACTTGAGCCGGAAACCGCCACGGCGCTGTACCGCGATGGCCGTATCGAAGTCTGGGCGCCGAGTCAGCGGCCCCAGAATGCCCAGCAAGGGCTTGGGGTCATGCTGGGCTTGTCGGCGCAAAACATCGTGGTTCACCAGACCCGGATCGGCGGCGGTTTTGGCCGCAAACTGGCCAATGACTATGTCTATGAGGCGGCAGCCATCGCCCGCCGGATGCAAGGGCGCCCGATCAAGTTGCAGTGGACCCGGGAAGATGACATGCACCACGATTATTTTCGTCCTGGTGGCTTCCATGGCTACCGGGCCGCTCTCGACGAGAGCGGCAGGCTGATAGCCTGGCAAGGACACTTCCTGACCCATACGGGTGATGGCAGGTCGCCAATGGCCTCGGCCAATCTTGATCCCAACGTGTTTCCAGGGGATGTGCTGAGCAATGTCAAAATCACCCAGACTCTGTTCGATAACGCCATTCCCACGGGTCCGATGCGAGCGCCAAGATCCAATGCGCTGGCCTTCTCGTATCAGGGATTCATGCATGAACTGGCGGTGGCCGCCGGCAGGGATCATCTGAGTTTCCTGTTGGAGGTGCTGGGTGATGCCCGCCTGGCCAATCCCGAAAACCCGCAGTCGATGCATACCGGCCGTGCCGCCAGCGTGATCCAGTCAGTGGCTGAACGTGCCGGTTGGGGCAGGCCGATGCCGGAGAGGCGGGCACTGGGCTTGTCCTTCTACCATTCCCACGGCGGCTATGTGGCCCAGGTGGCGGAAGTGGAAGTCAGGGCCAATCGCGAAGTCAAGGTGCACAAGATCTGGGCAGCGGCGGATTTCGGTTTCATCCACAATCCCAGCGCGGCGGAAAGCCAGTTGGTGGGTGGTGCCCTGGATGGTCTTGGGCAATTGTTCTTCGGCAAGATCACGTTCACCAGGGGTGTCATCGATCAGCATAACTTCCACCAGTATCCCATGCTCAAAATCGAGCAGGCTCCGGCGGTGGAAGCCTGGTTCCTTGAGCCATCGGAGTTTTCTCCCACCGGCAGTGGCGAACCGTCGATGCCCCCCATCCTCGCGGCCGTGACCAATGCTATCTTTGCCGCCACTGGAGAGCGCATCCGCAAGATGCCATTGGTGGATCTGGGCTATCGCTTGGTTTGAGGCGCAAAACCCGGGAAAGAGATCCTATGAAAGCGGGGTCTTGTGAATGCTCTCCCCATGGAGAATAATCTGCCGTTGTCTAACGTAATCCAGGAAAACAACATGAATAAAACTTTGAAGACGCTTGGAATCGCCACGGCACTGGGCCTGCTCGCTACTTCGGCCAGTGCGCATTTCAAACTATTGGAACCCGCTTCCTGGATTGAGGAGGACGACAGGGGAGACCCCCAGAAGATGGCACCCTGTGGTGGTACTCTCGCTGATGGTGGGATCCGAACCGGCGCAGTAACCCAGGTTCAGGGTGGCGGCATGTTGAAGCTGGCCGTGGACGAAACCATTTATCACCCCGGCCATTTTCGGATATCACTGGCTCGCAGGATCAACTGGCTGCCTGCGGATGCTGAGCCCACAGGCATGAGAGAGACAGAGCGGGGTCTCAGGTCCGCGGGCTTCCCCATTGATGCAAACCCTCAGCCCCCGGTATTGGTGGATGGTCTCTGGGAAAATTACGAGCGCCGCCTTGGGGTGCTTGAAACTGAAATTCAGATGCCGAATATTGAATGCAAGGGCTGCATACTCCAGGTGGTGCAATTCATGGTGGATCACCCCGGCACTGGTGATGGTGGCTTCACTTATCACCATTGCGCGGTGCTGGATATTACCCCCAATGACGCAATGCCACTGGATACCCGCTGGTAATAATTGACCATTCTTCGCCCCCCCCGCGGCCACGGCCGCGCGGGGTAGCCTGCAAGCTGTCAAATGCAATGGCATGATTATTGGATGCATCAGTCCATACAGTCACCACTGCATCAGTGAAGCACACCCATGAGGAAGACATTACTTTGGTATTTTCTTAGCTGCGGCTG
>JBJHAY010000383.1:0-3010 GCA_050485205.1 Gammaproteobacteria bacterium | reverse complement strand
GCCAGGGAGCGGCCCCCCCTTCCCCCCGCTTTGAAGCGTTTTCCCGGGCGTCGTCAGGACGGATTCAAGCGAGGACTGTTTGAGGAGCGTAGCGACGAGTTCCGCAGCGCCGTCCTGGCGATGCTCGGAGGCTGAAGGCGGGGGGAAGGGGGGACCGCTCCCTGGCTGACAACCAAAGGGTGGGAACAAAAAAAAGACCACTGAAGCCAACTAGAACCACTGGTCGCGAACAGGGCTCGCTCCCAGGGGCTGGTTCACGCGGAAGTGCGAACAATTTCACAGGGGCCGGTCTGGAAACCCTGCATCGGCACCCCACGCCGGCATATCAGGCTCAGGCCATCCAGCGGCCTGCCACTGACCGCCAGCGCCACCTTGTGACGCCCCGTGGGCTTCAACTGCCAGAAACGCCAGCGCCCAGGATCATCATCGCGCTGGGGAGAAAAGTGCACTGCGATGGTCTTGCCACTGAAATGGAAGCTGAAGTCCTCCAGCGGAATACTCAGGCCCATGCCACAGGCCTTGATATAAGCCTCCTTCAGCGTCCACAGATCAAAGAAGCGCTCATGCAGCTCAGAAACCTTGACGTCCTGCAACTCCCGCACTTCCTGAGGGGAAAAGTAACGCGCCGACAACTTTTCCACATCCACCGGCCGGGTCAGGCTTTCCACATCCACCCCCAGTCGGTATCCGGCCGGCGCCACCGCCAGCACCACCAGACCCTGGGTGTGACTGAGATTGAAACTGACGTCGCGGTCGCGGCTGAAATTGCTCACCCTGGGCTTGCCGTATTCATTGCGCACGAAGTCGAGATTTTCCGGGGTCAGGGCCTGGTCGTATTCCGCCAGTACCGCCCGCGCCAGGGCTCTGGTCACCAGGAACTGGTGGCGATGACGGGCAAACACGAAGCGCTGGTGGCGGGCGCGCTCCTCATTGTTGAGCAGGGCCTCGTAGCGCGCCAGCAGCTCGGGGTCCCGGATTTCCTGATCCTGGACAAACCACAAATGTATCTCCTGTTTCCCTGTCTTCAACATTCGGGCAGTCTCTCAGTGATCGGGCTGGCATTATAGCGCCGCCGCTATGGCATAATGCGGCTCAAGCCCAACTTTCAGCAAGAGGTTATTGCATGCGCATACTGCACACCATGATCCGCGTCACCGATCTGGATAAATCCATCGATTTCTACACCAATATCCTGGGCATGGAACTGCGCAGCCGCAAGGATTTTCCCGATGGCAAGTTCACCCTGGCCTTCCTGGGCTTTGCCGGTGACGCCAGCGGCGCCGAGATCGAACTCACCCACAACTGGGACACCAAGTCCTATGACCTGGGCAACGCCTTCGGTCACGTTGCCCTGGGCGTGGACGATGTCTACAAGGTCTGCGACGACATCAGTGCCCGTGGCGGCAACGTGGTGCGTCCCGCCGGCCCCATGAAGCACGGTACCACCATCATCGCCTTCGTGAAGGATCCCGACGGTTACATGATCGAACTGATTGGCGTGAAGTAGGAGTATCCTCGCGCTGTTCGCCCCAGCAGGAGATGCGCTTGATCATGGCCATCCCCCAAGCCCGCCTCTTGATGTTGATGCTGCTGTTGGCATGCGCCATGGCGCTGTCATGGCAGTCGACGCGGGTGCTGGCCCAGGAAGCCTGGCGTGAATACCCCAGCCTTGAGCGCGGCCGCCGCGCCAGTCAACTGCCGGCGGACTGGGACCAACCCGCCGAATTCGTGGTGGGGCGGCTGATGTTTCCCCAATATGCACGCGGCCCCTTTGGCAGCGGCCGCGGCGACTGGCAGCGCGGCGGCACCGCCTGGACCGTGGACTATCCCGACGGCGACCGCACTTTCGCGCGCCTGCTGGCGCGTCTCACCACCATCGATGTCAGATCGGTGGAGCAGCCGGTGAACCTGGATGACGGCGATGACGTGTTCCACTGGCCGTTCATGATCTCCGGCCTGGTGGGGGCCTGGAACCTCACCGACTACCAGGCCGCCAAATTGCGGGAATACCTGCTCAAGGGCGGCTTTCTGCTGTGCGACAGTTTCTATGGCCTGGACGAGTGGAGCGGCTTCGAACGCACCTTGCGGCGGGTGTTCCCGGACCGCGCCATCGTCGAACTCCCCGATGACCACCCGGTGTTCCACCACCCCTATGACATCTCCAACGAGCGCCTGCAGATTCCCACCTGGCAGCATCTGCCCATCGGCTACCGCAGCGGCGGCGCCGAGCCCCACTGGCGCGCGATTCTGGATGACAAGGGCCGCATCATGGTGATGATCACCTTCAACAACGACATCGCCGACGGCTGGCAGCATGCCGACAACCCGTCCTACCCCAGGGCGGCAGGGAACCTGTCGATCCGCATGGGGGTGAATTTTGCGGTCTATGCCATGACCCATTAAGATGGCTGCCGCGGCGCCGACCGGACAAGCCTAACAGTCGCTTGCAACGGTACCGCCTGACCGAGCAGGGGTGCCACTGGTTAGCCCTGCACAAGGAACCTGACTGATGGCCTTTCTTTCCGAAGCCCAACTGGAAACCGCCCTGCTGGAACATCCACAGGCATGAGCAAGCCGGAGTTATGAGAATTTAACCGCAGCCGTGCTAGAATGTGCGCCCATCGTTGCCGCCCCGGGGCACAGACAAGGGCTTCATGACCGATTTCCTCATCATCCTCATCGCCGCCATCCTGGTGAACAACTTCGTGCTGGTCCAGTTCCTGGGCCTGTGTCCCTTCATGGGAGTCTCCAACAAGCTCGACACCGCCATCGGCATGGCCGCCGCCACCACCTTCGTGCTGACTTTGTCGTCGGTGTGCAGTTATCTGACCTATCAGTACATCCTGGTGCCGCTGGATCTGGAATATCTGCGCACCATCGCCTTCATCCTGGTGATCGCGGTGGTGGTGAACTTCACCGAGATGGTGATGCACAAGACCAGTCCACTGTTGTACCGGGTGCTGGATATCTTCCTGCCGCTGATCACCACCAATTGCGCGGTGCTGGGGGT
>JBJHAY010000382.1:0-3018 GCA_050485205.1 Gammaproteobacteria bacterium | reverse complement strand
GAACCCGTCCGCCTTGCCGAAACCATCAGTTCATCCCCGGCATCTCCAAGGGGCCAACTGACTTTCATCATGATGCATGATGACCTTGATCCTGCCCTGCATCCGAACTCCGTCAGCGCGGACATCGCTCAGTACCAGGAACGGCTCAGCGCCCTCGAACAGGAAGACAGCCCCTACCAGCCCGCCATTGCCGAAACCGCGCTTGCCTTGGGCCAACTGCTGGCCTCCAGGCAGCAATACACGGAAGCCCTGGTGGCTTACGAAAAAGCCCAACATGTCCACAAGGTCAACCTTGGGCTTTACGCACTGGACCAGATTCCAGCCGTTACCGGCATGCTCGACGCTCATTTGCGCATGGGCAATATCCGCCGTGCCGACGAAATGCATGAATTTCTCTACTATCTGCACCGCAAGAACCATGAGAAAGGCTCGCCCGAAATGATCAAGGCCATGATCGACTGGGCCGATTGGAACGTGAACGTGTTTCTGGAATTCAGTGCCTACAGCCCCGCTGGCCTCCAATATGCCATCAGCGGCCAATTCGGCAGTGAGAGTCCTGCCGACCGTGAGCGCAAACAGCGCCTTGGCACCGCCCAGGAGCTGTATTACCAGGTGATTCAATTCATGACCGAGCAGGGCGATTTTGAGGACCCACGCCTGGTCACCACTGAGCGCAAGCTTGCCGCCCTCAATTTCATCGTCAATCAGGAAATCATGGACCACCGCGGCAGAATAGCCGCGCTTGCGGATCACCGCCTGGAGCAGGCCAACTTTACCCACTTTCAGCATGGCAGCAGCGCCTTGCGCCGCGCCATCGATTACACCCACCAGAGCCGCAATCCCAAGTCAGGCGACATTGGTGAACGCATGATGGAACTGGGTGACTGGTACATGTTGTTTGATCGCAAGAACTCCGCGTTGGAGATGTATGAAGAGGCTTTCACGGTGATGGCGGCCTCCACCATGTCCAATGCCGCCATCGATAAGGTGATGACGCCCGGCATGCCAGTGAAGGCGCCGGACATCGAAATGCGCCAGAACGCCCGCGCAAGCTCTGGACCTTACCGGGGTTTCATCGACGTGGAGTTTGATGTCAGCAAGTATGGCATCGCCTCCAACCCGGAAATTATCGGCGCTTCCAGCAGCGAGCATCTCGACACGCTGGGCAAGGAATTGTTCAAAACCATTCGTTCCTGCAAGTTCCGACCCAGAATCGTGGCAGGCACCCCGACAGACGAGCGGGTACGCCTGCGCTACTTCTACCGTTACTGAGCCGGTTGTTACAAAAAAAGCCCGCTTCACATTGCTGGAAGCGGGCTTTTTTTTGTATTACTGCCTGATGCAATAACCGGCTTAGGCGTAGGTATAACCCAGCTCGGACAGGGGCATCTTGCGGACACGCTCGCCGGTGGCGGCATAAATCGCGTTGGCGACCGCGGCCAGCAAAGGCGGCATGGAGGGTTCGCCCGCGCCAGAGGGAGAGAACTCTTCCGGCTCCAGGAAGGCGATTTCCAGCTCAGGTGCCTTGCCAATCTTGAGCATGGGATACTGATGCAGGTTCTTCTGTTCAATGGCGCCGTTTTCAAAAGTGATCTTGGCGCTCATCAACTGGCTCAGGCCGTCCAGAATACCGCCCTGCATCTGGTTTTCTGCCGAGCTGAGGTTGTGGATGAAGCCGAAATCGGCCACCGCATACACCTTGTGCACGGTCAGTTCCTTGCGCGGGCTGACACTGACTTCGGCTACCTGCGCCACATAACCACTGTGGCAGAAGTAGAACGACAATCCCTGGGCACGGCCCGCTGGCAGTTGTTTGCCCCAGTCCGCCATTTCCGCCACTGCCTTGATGACATTGGCGGCGCGACCGGTGTGCATGGACTGCTGCGGCGCTTCCGGGTTGACGACACGCGGCTCACCCAGGGTTTCCAGCATGAACTCCACATGGTCACGACCAGATGCCACCGCCAGTTCATGCATGAAGCTCTGGTAGGTGAAAGCAAGGGCATTGGAGCTGGGCGCGCGCATCGGCCCGGTGGGGATGTGCGCGTTGAACATGGTCTGTGTCAGCTTCACATTGGGCAACACGTCGGTGGGGAACACGTTGACGTTGAGATCGCCGGAGCTGACCGGGGACTCGCCGTTGCCGGTGAAGGTGATGAAGTGGTCCTGCCACCCAATCAGACGACCACTGCTGTCGAGGGCAGCCTTGTAGGAGTGGAAGCCACCGGGACGGAAGTAGTCGTGGGCGAATTCATCCTCGCGGGTCCAGGTGAGCTTCACTGGAACACCCGGCACTTTGCTGGCAATGGCCACGGCTTCGTAAACATAGTCGTTGGCCAGCTTGCGGCCGAAACCACCACCAATCCTGGTCTGGTGCAACACCACGCTCTCTGGTGGCAGCCCCACCAGGGTCGCGGAACCGGAGTGGCCACCCTGGGGCACCTGACTCGGCGCCCAGATTTCCAGGCGGTCACCGGTGAACAGCGCAGTGGTGTTTTCCGGCTCCAGTGGCACGTGACCGATGTAGGGATATTCGTAGAAGGCTTCTACCACCTGGGCGGCGCCGCTGAAGGCAGAGGGCACGTCACCTGTGTTTTTCAGCTCCATGGGGCCATCCTGACGCGCCAGTGCATAGGCTCTCTCCACTGCCTCTGACCAGCTGGCGGTCTCGGCATTGGTGTAGTCCCACTGCACTTGCAGTTCACGCTTGGCCATGAAGGTCGCCCAGGTGGAGTTGCCGATGATGGCGACGCCGCCGAAGTGGGCGCCATTGTTGGTGCTGAAGGGCTTGGCGTTGCCGAAAGGCTCGATGATGAAGGCATCAACCACGCCGGGAAGCGACTTGATATGGTCCACATTGAAGGACAGAGCGGTACCGCCGATGCGCGGACACTTGGTGAACGAGGCGTAGACCATGCCGGGCAGGCGTTGATCGATGCCGAACAGGGGCTTGCCCTGGACGATGTCGTGGTTGTCGACGCCGGTGAAGCGGCGACCCAGCGGAGTGAACGGGCTGCG
>JBJHAY010000381.1:0-3022 GCA_050485205.1 Gammaproteobacteria bacterium | reverse complement strand
CCAGGTGGCCCGCTGCAGACGCTCGTCCTCCAGTTCAGTCTCGGTACGGTGCTGGTCGAAGGCAAGAACATCCAGTTGGGTGATCAACACGTCGATATGGCCGGTCATCACCGCGTGCAGTTCCTCGTCACGGATGCCACCCGTGTCCGGACTGCCACTGCCTCCGGGAGCACATGATGGCAACACCAGCACAGACAACAGTGCGGGAACTAATAGTCTCCAGGGACTCACTGGCTTGCGATACCGATATTGATTCATCGCGGGTTCCTGTCCAAGAGGCCCAACACGGACCCTTCATCCACAACGTGACTCTTACTGGCCTTTATAGACCCTTTCGATCAGGCAAACAAGCATACAGCAACGGTCAAGGGAGTGGGCCTGGCATGATCCACCCACCTGCAAGGGCCGTACAAGCGGCATGAACCACATCATGACCGGCCTGAAACTGCAATACCGCTGGATCAATCTTTTCCTGTTCAAGCTCAGCTGGCTCTGCGCGGCTTTACTGGGCAATACGGGGCTGGCTTTATTGAGCCTGTTGATATTGATGAGTTTCCTCCTGGGCCCACGAAGCAAATCGGAGTTGACCTCCATTGCCATACTGGCCTTGCTTGGTATCAGCGTCGACTGGCTCCTGCTGATACTGGGCATATTTAAATTTGACAGCAATCACCTGCCGCTGTGGCTGGGTTTGCTTTGGGTGGCCTTTGCCCAGGCCATCGGCCACGGTTTCTGGTTTATCGTGCGGCAACGTTTGCCGATACAGGCGCTGATCGGCGCCGGGGCGGGCTGCGTAAGTTACTACGCTGGCATGAAGTTGGGTGCCATTGTCTTTGGCTACCCCTTGCCTTACACCCTTGCCGTGCTGGCGTTGATCTGGTCGATGTTGTTGCCTTGCTTGTTTTACGTGAATGAGAGGTTAAGAAATGCTTAAGAGGTGCTGTCGTCTGTTGCCTGCGGCTCTGTTGTGCCTGGTAAGCCTTGTGCATGCCCAGGCATTGCCTCAGAACGACTTGTCACTGGCGGGGCGGGCAGGTCTCAAATTCATGTTTTGGGACGTCTACGACGCCAGTCTTTATACACCGGATGGCAGTTTCAGTTTTTTTGAAACATTGCCGTTTGCGCTGGAACTGACCTACAAGCGTGGTATCACCAAGTCACAATTGGTGAATGAGACCCAGAAGCAGTGGCAAGCCATTGGCGGCCTCAGCCATGCACAGGAAAGCGCCTGGCTGGATGCTCTTGCCACCATCCTGGTGGATGTGGACAAGGGTGACAGCATTACCCTGCACGTGGATAGCCGCGCCCACAGCCATTTTTATTTCAACGACCAGCTTCTGGGCAGCATCGAGGACCCTGGCTTCAGCGAGCGCTTTGCCGCCATCTGGCTTTCCGAGGCCACCACCCGCCCAGGCTTCCGCGAAGCATTGCTGGGCGGATCATGAAACGGGAGATCATATATGAAGAGGTTGCTACTGATGAGTCTGCTTGCCTTGGTGACAGGATGCAGTCCAGTGAATCTTGATGCTTATCGCAATACCAGCCCAGCCCTGGATCTGAAAACATTTTTCGACGGCCACTTGCTGGTGCACGGCATGTTGCAGAACCGCGCTGGCAAGGTGACCCGCCGCTTTACCGCCACCATCGACGCCCACTGGGAAGGCGAAGAAGGCGTCCTGGACGAACACTTCATTTTCGATGACGGCGAGGAACAACAACGGGTCTGGCGCCTGCGTCATCTGGGCGATGGCCGCTACAGCGGAACCGCCGGTGATGTGGTGGGCACGGCGGAGGGCAGCATCAGTGGCGCTGTATTTCGCTGGCGTTATCAATTGGATGTCCCTTATGGCGATGGCAGCATCGTGGTGAACATGGATGACTGGCTTTATCTGGTGGATGAGGAACACCTGATGAATCGCACCCGACTCAGTAAATTCGGGTTCACCGTGGGGGAATTAACCATTATGATCCGCAAGTCCCCCTGAGGCCGACCCGGCCTCGCCCCAGCGGATATCGGCAGGCCGGATTCATGAATGCAGAACCCAACATCACCCTTGAAATCTTCACGGACTTTGTCTGTCCCTGGTGCTACCTGAGCACGGCGGCAGTATCCAGGCTCCAATCCAATCACCCTGGGATCGATGTGCGCTGGCGCTTCTTCCCCTTGCATCCCGATACCGCCCCAGAAGGCCTGTTGCTGAGCGAACTGTTCGGTGGCAGGGACATGCGGGAAGTCCATGAGCGGCTGGCCAGGCTGATGCGCGAAGCTGGGCTGGAATACCGCGACCGGGAAAAAACCTTCAACTCCCGCCTTGCCCAGGAACTGGCCAAGTGGGCAGAGACTCAGGATGGCGGCGAGCGCCTGCATGGGCTGCTCTACCGTGCCTATTTCGTGCATGAACGCAATCTCGCCGAACCTGAGGTCTTGTTGCAAGCAGTGGAGGAAGCAGGTCTGGACCGGGAGGCTGCCGCCAGGGTATTGCAGGACCGCAGTTTCGCCGCCGCGGTGGATGCCGACTGGGAACAGGCCAGACAATACCGCATCAGCGGCGTGCCCTGCTTCATCGGGGGTGGTTACATGCTGAGCGGCTGTCAGCCCTATGAGGAATTACAAGGCTTCGTCGACTACCTGCAACGCCAGGCTGCCATGATGTGAGTCACGAGTGATCCCGGCTAACCTCAGCCCAAAGCGCGAAGCGGGCCGTGTATCGGAGGGACTCCACAGGTTGCGAGCAGAACTCCCTCTTACAGAGGAGTTGCGGTTCTGATCCCCGCGTTCACCTGCGCTGCTGCCCTGGCTTCCACGGGCAGGGTAACGCCGGAATTGACATCAACCGTGGCATTGGCCCCGAGACTGCGGATCACCTGACTGGGCCGCGCCACCCGACCCGCGCTAGCAATGCTGAAATCCACGGTAATGTTGCCAAGGGGCAGCCCGCTACGGTTGTTGACTCTGGCCAGCACACGGCCATTGTTGTCGATGAAAGCCTGAACCTGAAGGTAATTGGCAGGATTGTCCTGG
>JBJHAY010000380.1:0-3043 GCA_050485205.1 Gammaproteobacteria bacterium | reverse complement strand
TTCCAGGGCTTCGGCGCGGGTCAAGGCGATGTCCAGCAAGTCCTGGTAAACCGCCTGCAGCCGCGCCGCCAGCAACCACTGGGCATAGGAAATATAGGCCTGCTGCAAGAGATTGATCTGACGGAATTGCAACTGGTGGCGCTCCTTCTGGGTTTCCAGACGCGCCCGGGTAATGCCGAAGCGGCGCTCGTCAATCACCCGGTCACGCAACAGCGACAGGGCAAAGCCGACACGGGCGGCGCCCCCGCTGCCGGTGGCATTGTTGAGGTCGTAGACAGGAAAGCTGCCATCGGAGATGCGGTATCCCGCGAACAAGCCGGCATTCATGCCCGGCAGCCGTTGCGAAATGGCAACATCGGCGATATTGGCGTCATAGCCGCCGATTTTATTGCGCATAGCGGCCTGTATATTCGAGTCAAAGAAGCCTTCGGCGGCTATGGCATCAGCCTGACGTCCCCTGACCGCGGCCTGGGCCGCCAGAATGGCGGGATAGTGTTGACGGGTACCTGCCAATACATCCTCAAGACGGGTGGGCACCTCATGCTGTGCACGCACCTGGGACTGCGCTGACTGCGCCAACATCAGACAAGGCAGGACAGCGCACAACAGCGCCCACGTCCGGTGTTGCATCATGCGCCTCATACCGGCGTCACTCCATCTGCAGTGGGGAGTCATTGAGCGGCGGGAAGTTGTTAAGCAACCGCCACAGCTCGAAACCCAGGGGCACGGTTTCCATCAGAATCCATCCCCGGGTGCTGGCACCCAGGCGTACAAAACTTTCAGGTGGCCAACCACAGTTCCCCGCCACCCGGCTGAAACTGAAACTGGTGGGGGGACGGCAGTCCTCTTCCACAATCTTTTCGGTCACCAGCACCCGGAAGCGCCCATCCAGGCGCGCACTGGGCTCGACGAACACCACTTCACCAGCGAAGGTGCCGATGGCAAAGTCCGGCATGCCACTGAACTGCACGGAGGGCCAACCCTCGAATTGCAATCTCACCTGCCGCCCTGGCCGAACCAGGCCGATATCCCTGCCGTCGATGAACAATTCCACCGCGCGTTGGGTATTGGCGGGCATGAAGGTGGCGATGGACTGGCCTGAGGACACAAAGGTGGCGGTATCTCCCGCCTGCAATGACAGAATGGTGCCGTCCCGGGGCGCCACCACCAATTGACTGCCCTGACGCGACAGACTGACCTGGGCCTCGTTGACAGCGGCGGCGGCCTCTTCCTCACTCACCAGCATCTGCTGCACCCGAATCCGCGCCTGTTCGTAGTCGAATCGGGAAGTCAGCCCCTCCTCGAACAGTTGCTGACGACGGTCGTAGTCGATGCGGGCCGTCGCCACCGCTTCCCGGGTCGCGGCCAGCTTGCGGATCGCCGCATCCAACTGTGCTTGCAGCCTGACCACCAATTCATTGTCCACGTCACGGATCAAGACGATGGGATCTCCCCGTGTCACCGGATCACCTTCCCTGACATACCATTCTGCAATCAAGCCGGGCACCTGGGCGTTGATGGTCTGAACCCGATCCTGGGCATACATGGTGCTTACCCTGCCCATGCCTTCGCTGGTTTGCACCCAGGGCACGAAAACCAACACCAGAACGGTGGAGATCATGCCCATGGCCAATATCCAGGACAGCACCCTGATGGGCCTGGGGATCTTGATCCTGTGCATGGCCCCCAGATTATCCACATAACTCTGGGGATAGGCTTCCCTGAAGGAGAAGTTCTGCTTCTCGCCCCCAACAGCTTGACCCCGAACGTGGCTGCCCATCAAAGCACCTCCTCGCGGCTACTGATCATGCCGGTATCATCCTGTTTCAGCAGGATATGTGTCACCCCTTCAAAACCTTGTCTGCGGGTAAAGTAGATTACTGTGGTGCCAGCCACCATCCTCATTTTAGCCAGAACCCGCGCCAGCAAACGCTGCTCCACCAGGTCACCGAGATGCCCCAGCACCAGCAAGCGAGGTCTGATCAGGAGCATGGCCGCCAGTTTGAATCTCACCACTTCCTCGGCCTGGAACGGTCCACCCTGAACGGAGAGCTTGGTATCCAGCCCTTGTTTCAGGCTGGCCAGATCGAAACCAGTGGATTCCAGGGCCTCCCTGATGGCTTGCGCCGAGGCTTCGGGTGCCCGCATCCGCATATAAGACTTGATGCTCATGGGCAGCAATGTCAAGCGGTTCACCACGGCAACCCGCTGCCGCAGATCACTCAAGGCATAATCCTCGGCCGCCACGCCTCCCAGATAGATGGCGCCGGACTCGGCCTCCTCGTGCCGCCTGAACAACAGCCCGAAAGCTTTTTCAGCCTCCATCACGGCATCCCCCGCCACGACCATCGAACCCGCGGGGAGAGCCAGATTGAACCACTGCCCCTTGAAGCGCACATTACGCATTTCCAGGGCTCCACTCTCGGTTTCCTTTGGCAATTGGGCAAGATCGCTGGCCGCCAGGTCCTCGATGGGCACCTGGTTGAAACGACTGATTTCCTCCACGGCGGCGCACAGATCGTAGAACTGGCCCAGGTAAGTCGCCATGTAGGGAAAGGCTGCAAAGATCGCGGACATCACCAGCTCGGCTGCCACCAATTGGCCCAGACTGAGCTCTCCGCGAATCACCAGCCATCCTCCCAGTCCCAACAGCACCGAGCTGGACAGGGCATACAGCAGCAACAAAGACAGCAACTGCCGGTATTTATAGCGGAAGTGGCGCCGCTGGCAACCAATGTGGTCCTCGATCACTCTCTCGGTTTCCTCCAGGGCAAAGTTGGCGTGACGCGCCGACTTGAAGAAGTCATGGTTATCCGCCAACTCCTGCAGCCAGGCCGCCGCCTGGTACTTGGACTCGGAAAGGCTGAAGGCGGTGTTGATGGCACGCCAGCCCCAGGCCTCCCATATCAGCACCATCAGGGCCAGAATCACCAGGGAAAGAATGAAGAAATACTGGTGGTAGAACGACACCAATACGAAGCCGATCACCAGTTGCAGAAACAGGGAAAAACCATTGGTGAGCAGGTCCGGCACATTCTTCTTC
>JBJHAY010000379.1:0-3073 GCA_050485205.1 Gammaproteobacteria bacterium | reverse complement strand
ACATCAAGGCGTTCCGGGACAAGGGCGCCCCGGTGCTGGTGGGAACCGCCAGCATTGAAACTTCGGAAGTCCTCTCCGCCTTCCTCAAGAAGGAGAAGATTCCCCACAGCGTGCTCAACGCCAAGTATCACGAGCAGGAAGCCGAAATCATCGCTCAGGCCGGACGGCCGGGCATTGTCACCATCGCCACCAACATGGCCGGTCGCGGCACCGACATCGTCCTGGGAGGTCGCTGGCAGGCGGAAGTGGATGCCCTGGAGAATCCCAGCCCTGAACAGATCGCTGCAATCAAGACTGAGTGGCAACAACGCCATGATCAAGTGCTGGAAGCCGGTGGTCTTCACATCATCGGCACCGAGCGCCACGAGTCACGCCGCATCGACAACCAGTTGCGGGGCCGTGCCGGGCGCCAGGGAGATCCGGGCTATTCCCGCTTCTACCTGTCCCTGGACGACAACCTGATGCGCATCTTCGCCTCCGAGAAAGTCACCAACTTCATGCGCCGGCTCGGCATGGAGCGTGGCGAGGCCATCGAACACCGCATGGTCACCAACTCCATCGAGAAGGCCCAGCGCAAGGTGGAAGGCCGTAACTTCGACATCAGGAAGCAATTGCTGGAATACGATGACGTGGCCAACGAGCAACGTCAGATCATCTACCATCAGCGCAATGAATTGATGGAAGCCGATGATATCTCCGCCACCATCCAGGGCATGCGCGAGGATGTGGTGAACCACTACGTGAGTCAGTACATCCCCCCGCAGAGTGTCGAGGAGCAGTGGGATGTGCCAGGTCTGGAACTGGGGCTGACATCTGAGTTCGGGATCAAGTTGCCGGTGCAACAGTGGCTCGATGAAGATACCTCCCTGATCGAGGAAGACCTGCGCCAGCGCATCCTTGAGGCGGTCACCAGTGACTACGAGGCCAAGGTGGCGGAAGTGGGTGAAAACATGCGCCTGTTCGAGAAACAGATCACCCTGCAGATACTGGATACCCTGTGGAAAGAGCATCTGTCCCAGATGGACAGCCTCAGGCAGGGCATTGGCCTGCGCGGTTACGGCGGCAAGAACCCCAAGCAGGAATACAAGCGCGAGGCCTTCAACCTATTCCAGGAACTGCTCGGCAATATTCAGCATGAAGTGATCAAGTTCCTGAGTCATGTCAAAATCCGCCGTGACGATGAAGTGGACGCCATTGAGCGCCAACGCCAGCTGGAAAAGGAGAAAGAGCGAACCGTGCTGCAACATGCCAGTGCCGGTGCTCTCGACAAGCCCGAGGCTGACGCTGAATCAGCCGCCGCGGCGCGCACGCCGGTGACCCGAGAAGGCGACAAGATCGGCCGCAACGATCCCTGTCCCTGCGGTTCCGGCAAGAAGTACAAGCATTGCCATGGCCGCCTATCCTGAACCAAGGCACGGCAGGAGCCTGCCCTGCAGGCGACAGGAATATTGTCGCGAACAGGGCGCTCGCTCCTGCAGAGGGCAGGAATCCCCGCAGGCTACTTGTAATCGTAATTTCACTGGAAATTCCACAGGACACCAAGAATGGCAGTAGGCAGTCATGAAATCGGTCCACTCCACCCCGTGCAAGGGGTGACAATGGCCACCGTCAGCGCAGGCATCAAGAAACCTGGACGCAAGGATCTGGTCCTGTTCGACCTGGTTGAAGGCAGTCAAGTGGCGGGTCTCTACACCACCAATGCCTTTCGCGCGGCACCGGTGACAATCGCCATGGAGCATGCATCGGCTGGTAATGTACGCTATTTCCTGGTCAATACCGGCAATGCCAACGCGGGCACCGGAGCCCAGGGCTTGCGTGATGCCATGCTCTGTTGCGAGACGGTGGCGGCAGTGGCGGGAATCCGCGTCAACCAGGTGCTGCCATTTTCCACCGGTGTGATTGGACAGCCCTTGCCGGTGGATAAAATCACCGCGGCCATACCAACCGCCCATGGGGCTCTGAGCGATGATGCCTGGCTTGATGCCGCCCAAGGCATCATGACCACGGATACCCGCCCCAAGGCCACGTCCCGGCAACTGAGCCATCAGGGCCGTACTGTCACCATCACCGGCATCGCCAAGGGCGCCGGCATGATCAAGCCCAACATGGCCACCATGCTGGGCTATGTCTTCACCGATGCCCTGATTCCGGAAACCCAATTGCAGCCATTGTTGCGGCAGGCCGCGGACAAGTCCTTCAATCGCATCACCGTGGATGGAGATACTTCCACCAATGACTGCTGCATGCTGGTGGCCACTGGCGCCAGCGGGGTCGATTTGGGCGACGAGGATTTCCATGAGCAGTTCGTGGAGGCTCTGGAGTCAGTGTTCATCACCCTGGCCCAGGGGCTGGTGCGGGACGCAGAAGGTGCCACCAAACTGGTGAGCGTGCGGGTGGAAGAGGCCGGCAACCAGGAGGAAGCGCTCAAGGTGGCCTATGCGGTGGCGGAATCCCCACTGGTCAAGACCGCGCTGTTTGCCTCAGATCCCAACTGGGGCCGGATACTGGCCGCCGTGGGGCGTGCCGGAGTGCAACGGCTGGATGTGAACAAGGTTGGCATCTGGCTGGATGACGTCCGTATCGTCGCCGATGGCGGTGTGGCCTCTGATTACACCGAGGAAAGGGGAGCGGCGGTCATGGCCAAGGAAGAAATCGACATCCTGATCCGCCTGGGCCGGGGCAGCCACCGCGAACAGGTCTGGACCTGCGACTTCTCCTACGACTACGTCAAAATCAACGCCGAATACCGCACCTGAGGCCCGTCATGGCAATTGTTCATGTAGCGGTGGGGGTAGCCTGCAACGACCGCCGGGAAGTCCTGATAGCCCTGCGTCGGGCGGATCAGCACCAGGGCGGCCTGTGGGAGTTTCCGGGTGGCAAGGTGGAAGCCGGAGAGAGTGTGGAAAACGCCCTCTGCCGCGAGTTCCGCGAGGAAGTTTCGTTGGAACTTGAAGACTACGAACCCTTCATCAAGATTCACCATGACTACGGCGACAAGCGGGTGCTGCTGGATGTGTGGCGGATTCTGTCGTGGCGCGGCGCGGAGGCCGGGCGCGAGGGTCAGCCCCTGGCC
>JBJHAY010000378.1:0-3124 GCA_050485205.1 Gammaproteobacteria bacterium | reverse complement strand
GTCCTATACCATCCTCAGCAATGAAGATGAGGTGCGTATCACCATCCCCAATCGTCATATCGTGGGAGAAATCATCCACAACTCCAGGGAAAACAGCATGGTGGAACTGGGGGTGGGCGTTGCCTATGCCACTGACCCGGAACTGGCGGTGGCAGTGGTGAGACAGGCGCTGGCAGGCATGGAGGGTGTCAGCAAGGAACGCCCACCCCAGGTGGGCATCGATGGCTTTGGCGACAGCAGCGTGGATATCAAGGTAAGAGCCTGGGTGTTGACGGACAGGTTGTTCCAGACCCGCTTTGCCATGAACATGGCCATTTTTCAGGCTCTGTCCGCCCATGGCATTGACATTCCCTTTCCCCAGCGTGACGTTCACCTCAGGGCTTCACAGCCCCAGTAAACAGGCAGATATTCAACGTGGCGACCGGTGTGGTTCTGGTGGGAGGACTTTCCTCGCGCATGGGGCAGGACAAGGCGGCCCTGGTGCTGGCGGGTTCCACCTTGCTGGAACGTGCCCTCAGCTGCTTGCACCAGGCGGGGGTAACGGAAACCCTGGTCAGCGGCGGGCAAATGCCGGGAGCGATAGCGGATATCTGGCCCCAGGCGGGACCAGTGGCCGGGATACATGCCATTCTGAGCCATGTCCTGGCAGACGCCGGAGATGGCCGCCAGGGCAGGGAAGGCAAGCCTCTGTTGTTGATGCCGGTGGACATGCCGTTGATGACCGCGTCGGTGTTGCGACAACTGCTGGCGGCGCTGTTACCGGGCGAGCAGGCCCTGCACTATCATGGCCAGATGTTTCCCTGCGTCCTCCGTGCCACCACCACCTTGCGTGACCATCTCGGCGCCGGCTTTGCCGCGATTGCCGCCGATCAGGCAAAAAAAGGCCCTTCCATGAAGGAACTTTTGGCATTTGCCGGAGCCAGAAGCATTGACGGATCTGGTTTGCCCGAGGAGGTCTTCTTCAACGTCAACCGACCAGCGGAGTGGGCGCGGATAGTGGCCCATGTGGAGCATCACGGGATCGCTTGATCGGTGTCATGGCCCCTCAAGAAATTTGGCGAAATTCATAGAATCTTAATAATTAAAAGCGGGCCTTGGTTTACCCTTGCCCAGTCGTCAAGCCAGAGTTGCCATATTACATGACAGTATGGGGGATTGAGTTTTTTGCCATCGTCGGCTTCCTGTTGGCAGCCTATTCCATCGTCGCCAACGACGCCATCCAGACTCTCGGCACCTTCCTGTCTTCCAATTCCCACCGCCACTGGACCGTGCTCTGGCTCTATGCGTGCAGCATCATCGTGGTGGTGATGACCAGTGCCTACTTCAGCTATAACGGCGACATCAGTTACGGCAGGCTCAATCAGGTGCCCTATCCTGAAGCTGGCATCACCTGGTGGCATGCCATTCCTCCCCTGTTTCTGATGATGCTGACCCGCTACGGCATTCCGGTCTCCACCACCTTTCTGATTCTCACCATCTTCACCCTGACCGGTGGCGCCGCCACGGAAGGGGTGATGGAGCAGATGCTGATCAAGTCGGCGCTGGGCTATGTGGTGGCCCTGGTGGTGGGCGGCCTGGTGTATTGCGCGGTGGCCGGCAGTTTCGAGCGCTGGATCGCCAGCACGCCGATGCAATCCCATGGCATGAAATGGACCATCCTGCAATGGTGTTCCACCGCCTTTCTCTGGTCCCAGTGGCTGGTACAGGATCTGGCCAACATCTTCGTGTTCCTGCCGCGGCAAACCGAAAGAATGGCGGACGGTTCCGTGCAGGTGGTGTTTTCGGCGGAACTGATCCTGTTTTCCACCTTCATCATGCTGTTGCTGCATGCCATCATCTTTGCCAGGCGTGGTGGCGAGATTCAGAAGATCGTGCTTTCCAAGACCAATACCACGGATGTGCGCGCGGCCACCCTGGTGGATTTCATGTATGGCATGATCCTGATCTTCTTCCAGGACATGAGCGACATTCCCATGAGTACCACCTGGGTGTTCCTGGGCTTGCTGGCCGGCCGCGAGATTGCCATCGCCCGCATCGCCGCCCTGCGTGATCACCGCGAGGCCATCCGCGATGTGGCCAAGGATGTCGGACGCGCCATGATTGGCCTGGTGGTCAGTGTCTTGCTGGCCATCGCCCTGCCCACCATTGCCACCGGGGAGCTGCCGTTCCAATTGGTGGCGGCCCTGCCCTGAAGTCAACCTCAAGCTCCTCCCGTCAATAAGCCAAGCGCGGATGTTGCTCCAGTCCACCGCCACAGCGTTCCAATTGCGGCAGTCCGTGAATGCGTTCAGGCTGAGCTCAGTGCCATGTCCAGGCGCGCCGCCACCGCTGTCCAATTGATGTTGCGGATGAAGGCATCAAGATATTGGGCGGTGCCGGCGCCGTAGTCGATGGCATAGGAATGCTCATACATGTCCATCACCAGCAGAGGTACGGTGGCCGCCGGGGCGTGCATGTGGTCCCACATCCAGTAGTTCTCCAACAGGCGCGAATGCTGATTCCAGCCCAGCATGACCCAGCCGGATCCCCCGCCCAGGCCGGCGCCGATGCGGCGGAACTCCCGCTCCCAGGCCTCCACGCTGCCGAAGGCGCTGGTCAGCGCCGTGTCCAGTTCGCTGTCGCGGGCAGTGGGGCCGATGTTGTCGAAATACAGTTCGTGCAGCACCACGGAGCCGGTGCGCAACAGATGCTCGCGCTTGAGGTCGTTGTAGACGAAGGCCGGCAGGGCGTCGTCGGCGAGGGCGGTGGCAAGCCGCTGCTTGATGGTGTTGAGAGCATTGACGGAACCGCCATAGTTGTTCTGCCAGTGCGAGGTCAGCAAGCGCTCGGAAAGGCCGTCGATTGCCGCTGGATCAAAACTCAGCGGTTTCTGTACCGCAAGCTCGGCGAAGGCGGCAGGAATCGCCACGGCGGGCTGCTGCGCACGCAATGCCGATGTGGCGCCAGCCGCAACGGTGGCCACGGCAGCGGTTTGCAGGAAGATGCGACGGCTTTCATCATGTGTCGTGCTCATGGGAGTACCTCCATTATGAAGTGTCGGTGGGTCAGGGTGTTGGTAGGCTGGGCTTAACTGGATGCAGCGCCTGTGACAGTGTTTTCAGCGCTTTTTACCCTGGTATTAAAG
>JBJHAY010000377.1:0-3131 GCA_050485205.1 Gammaproteobacteria bacterium | reverse complement strand
ACACCCCCCAGGGCCACCAGTGTGTCAATCTGACCTTCCACCAGTGGAATCTGAAGGGGGGAGAACAAACCATGGTTGATCCGGCTGATGTGCTCCGCCTTTTGAAAGAAGGCCAAAGCCTGCTCGTAGTCCCGGTGCTGCAAATACAGACCCGCCAACGATTGCATCGGCTGGAACAACACTTCCGCGTAGGGCCCTTCACCCTGGGTGAGTTCCCCGATCTGGCGCAGATACTCTTCTATCGCAGCGGCAGTGCTGGAGCGGGGATCAGCACCACCATGGAGCAATGATGCATCATCACTGATCGCGTTTTGCACCGTTTCAGGTCCATCCCAGGTCTGATTGAGCGGCAAGGGCTCGAATACGATATGCCTGAGGTCTGTGAATGTCTGGGCAAAAGCCGGGAAGGAACAGGTCAAGGACAGGCATAGCGCTGATGCCAATGCCATGGAACGGGGGTATGCTGATACGTGACTGCTGGACATGTCATCCTCTCATGGACAAATCAGCAGGTATGCGGCCACTCGTGGTGTTCTGCCCTACCCCCCTGTCGTGCAGCCGCTTTACCGGCGTGGTTACAGGTCTCTGTTACGTTTTTTTACATTTGGTAACAGTTGTTTCATAGACTTACGCTGTGTATGGAGCAAAATGCAGGCCAACTTTTATCGGGCCCGGATGTTGCAGGATCGATACACAGCACAACCTGAATTTTTAACCGAAGCTTCATGAGCATCTGTAAATAAAAGTGCTACAATCGCGCGCTTGACAAATGAACAGAACCGGGTATAAGCCCGGTGGCGGCCAACCCATTCATTTCCGGCATCGCTTGGAGTACCGCTGATTATTGACACCGGAAGCACTCATTGCCGGGCAAATGATTAGGCTTTGCGGCCCATTCGGGCCTTCATTCAACGGACGAACGACATCATCACCATGAAACTATCCCGCTCCAGTCTTCTTGCCATTGGGCTCAGCGTGGCCGTCATCCTGTGGATGGCCACCGGATTGTTGACCAGTGGCAGTACTCCAGAAATGCAGGAAACCAATATCCAGGAACAGCGGGCTCCGCTTTCCGTGCGCGTGATCGAGTCCCAGGCAGGCACGGTTCAACGCCGCATCCAGATCAGCGCCCGCACCGAACCGAACCGTCGGGTCAGCCTGTCGGCGGAAACCGAAGGTCGCATCGTCGCGGTGGACGCCGAGCGCGGCGCCACCTTGAAGCAAGGTCAGCGCATCGTCGCCATCGACATGCGCGACCGCAATGCCCGTGCCGCCGAAGCCGAAGCCCTGGTGCGCCAGCGCGAACTGGAATATCAGGCTGCGCAACGGCTGCGGGGACGGGATTTCCTCTCGGAAACCCAAATCGCTGAATCCAACGCGCAGCTGCAAAGCGCGCAGGCTTCCCTTGAGCGTATCCGCCAGGAAATCGCCAGGACCACCATCACCGCTCCCTTCGATGGCTTTCTGGAGGATCGCGGCGTCGAGCTGGGACATTTTGTCGGCATTGGCGACCCCATTGCCACGGTGGTGGATACCGACCCCATGATCGTGGTAGGCGATGTCAGTGAACGTGACATTGCCATCCTTGCCCCGGGCAGCCCCGGCGAAGCCCGTATCCGCAATGGCGAAATGGTCAAGGGCAGGATCCGTTACGTAGCGCCGGTGGCGGCCGAGTCGACCCGCACCTTCCGGGTGGAACTGGCGGTACCCAATGCCGATGGCAGGCTGCGGGCCGGCATGTCCGCGGAAATCAGCCTGCCCGCGGGGGAAGTGATTGCGCATCAAATCTCTCCTGCCCTGTTGACACTGGATGATGCTGGCAATGTCGGCATCAAGACAGTCAATGCCAGCAACCAGGTGGAATTCATCCCGGTGGAAGTGGTGGTATCGGAACCCGCCGGCATCTGGGTGACTGGGCTGCCGGCGCGGGCGGTCGTGATCGCCGTGGGCCAGGGCTATGTCTCTCCCGGCGAAACCGTGGTGGCCCTGCCCATGGACGACTCGCGCTGAGACTGCGGAATCTCATCTTATGAATGCATTGATCGCCAGCATCGTCAACCGGCCCCGCCCTACCCTCTTGGTACTGGTGGTGCTGCTGATCGCCGGTATGACCACCTATGTCACGATTCCCAAGGAATCGGAACCAGACGTGGCCATTCCCATCATCTACATCAACATGAACCACGAGGGCATTTCCCCCGAGGATGCCGAGCGCCTGCTGGTGCGCCCCATGGAGCAGGCTCTGCGCACCATCGAGGGACTCAAGGAAATGCGCGCCACCGCCACCGAGGGCAGCGCCGTGGTGATCCTGGAGTTCGAGGCTGGTTTCGATCCCGATCAGGCCCTGCTGGATGTGAGGGAACAGGTGGACCTGGCCAAGGGTGACTTGCCCTCTGATACCGACGAACCCACGGTGCAGGAAGTCAACGTGGCCCTGTTCCCGGTATTGATCGTCAACCTTCATGGTCCGGTGCCGGAACGCTCCCTGGTGAATATCGCCCGCGAGTTACAGAACGTGCTGGAGGGCTTGCCAGGAGTGCTGAGCGCGGAAATCGCCGGTGACCGCGAGGAACTGCTGGAAGTGATCATCGAGCCGGAACGCCTGGAAAGCTACAACCTCAGCTACAGCGAACTGATTGAATATGTCTCCCGCAACAACCGCCTGATTGCCGCAGGCGCCCTCGACCCTGGCCAGGGTCGTTTTTCGGTGAAGGTACCCGGCGTGGTGGAAGGCATCGAGGATCTACTGTCGATGCCGGTGAAGACCGACGGCCAGCGCACCATCACCTTCCAGGACATCGCCACGGTGCGCCGTACCTTCAAGGACCCCACCGGCTATGCCCGCCTCAACGGCGAACGCACCATCGCCCTGGAAATCTCCAAGCGCATCGGCTCCAACATCGTCGACGTGGTGGACCAGGTGCGGCGCACGGTTCTGGCCCAGCAGGCATTGTGGCCCGAGTCGATCCAGGTCACCTTCACCCAGGACAGCTCCGATGACGTCCGCACCATGCTGGTGGACCTGCAAAACAACGTACTCACCGCCGTGCTGCTGGTGATGATCGTGGTGCTGGCGGCCCTGGGCCTGCGCTCAGCCACCCTGGTGGGGGTGGCGATTCCCGGTTCCTTCC
>JBJHAY010000376.1:0-3179 GCA_050485205.1 Gammaproteobacteria bacterium | reverse complement strand
TCTTTGTCCCTGCAGGCGACAAGATTCTGTCGCCTGCAGGGAAAGCTCCTACAGGGAAACAACCTCACGCAAGGCGACATTCCCATTCCTCGGACCAGGGCGCCGCTACCGGCCCAGGCGCTCCATCAGACTATCCAGAAAAACCTGTGGCAGGCTCGCCTCCACCTTCAGCACCCAACAGCGGGCACTGGCGAAGGGTTGGCACTTGACCGCGTCCTTTTCGGTCATGACGATGTCCAAGTCGTCATCAAAGCGCAAGTCTTCCGGGGTAAAGTCGTGGTGGTCAGCAAAAGCATGGGCAATGATAGCAAAGCCAAGCTGCCCGAGCGTGGCAAAAAACCGCTCGGGATTGCCTATGCCCGCCACCGCATGCACCTGCCGCCCCGCCACATCCCCCAGCGGACGCAGGGCCTCGCTGACCATGTTGTGCAACTGCCGCGGTTCGAGCCCCATCACCGTGGCACCCTGGGGAATGCCCGGCCCCCTCGGCTCGCCATTGCTGACCACGAAATCCACCTGTGCCAGACGCGAGGGAGGCTCGCGCAGCGGTCCCGCCGGTAGCGGCAAGCCATTGCCCAGCCCCCTGGCACCATCGATGACGGCAATCTCGATATCACGGGCCATGGCGTAATGCTGCAAGCCGTCATCACTCAACACCACATTGCAGTCGAACTGTGACAGCAGCAGGCGCACCGCCGCCGGCCGATCGGGATCGATGACCACTGGACAGCCGCTCGACCGCGCCAACAACAGCGGTTCATCGCCAACCTCGCGGGCCTCATGATCCGCCCTCACCACCAGCGGGAAACCACGGGCGCGGGCACCGTGACCCCTGCTGACGATGCCGGGCCGGTAGCCGGCATCCCGCAAGGCCCTGGCCAGGGCGATCACCAAGGGAGTCTTGCCGGTGCCGCCAACACTGATGTTCCCCACCACGATCACCGGTACCGGAGCCCGATAGATCTGGCGGCGTCCACTCAGGAAGGCCGCGCGTCTTCGCCGCGCCAGCCAGGCAAACAGCAAGCCGGCCGGATACAGCAACATGGGCCAGCGCGCCCTGGCATACCAGGCATCCACCAGGAATTTCATTGCTCGGTGAACTGCATGCGGTGAAGGTCGGCGTAATGCTGGTCCAGGGCCAGCAATTGCTGGTGGGTGCCGGATTCCACCAGGCGTCCCTCGTGCATCACCAGGATGCGATCTGCATTCTCGATGGTGGAGAGGCGATGGGCGATGACAAAGGTGGTACGACCCTGCATCAGCTTTTCCAGCGCGGCCTGAATGTAGCGTTCAGAAACAGTATCCAGGGCCGAGGTGGCCTCGTCCAGAATCAGGATGGGGGCATCCTTGAGCAAGGCCCGGGCAATGGCCAGACGCTGACGCTGGCCACCGGAAAGCAGCACGCCGTCATCCCCCACCAGGGTCATCATGCCTGCCGGCAACTGCTCGATGAACTCCATGGCATTGGCATTGCGCAGGGCTTCCAGAATAGCCTCGTCACTGGCATCGGCCACAGAGCCATAGGCAATGTTGTCGCGGATACTGCCGTTGAACAACACCACCTGTTGGCTTACCAGGGCCATGTGGGAACGCAGGTTACCCAGGGAAAATTCGGTATTGGGCACGCCATCAATGAGAATCCTGCCCTGCTGCAATTCATAGAAGCGCGGTATCAGATTCACCAGGGTGGACTTGCCACTGCCGGACTTGCCGACGATGGCGATGGTCTGGCCGGGTTCACAGACAAAGCTGACCTCGTGCAGCACCAGGTCCAGGTGTTCGCCATAGCGGAAACTCACCTGCTGAAACTCCACCCTGCCCTGCACCCGTGACACGGCGTGAGTGCCAACATCCCGCTCCTGTTCCTCGTCCAGCAAAGTAAAGATGCTCTGGGCGGCAATCAGGCCACGCTGAATTTCTGCATTGACCTTGGAAAGTTGACGAATGGGCCGCAGCAACATGCCAGCGGCGGTGACGAAGGCAACGAAGTCACCGGGGGAAATTTGCGCCAGACGTTCCGGCGCCATGGCAATCCAGATCAGCAGCGCCAGCGACGACACCACCACGAACTGAATGATGGGTGTGCTGATGGACTGGGTAATGGACATGCGCAGATTCTGGCGCAGGTTGCGGTAACTGGCCTCGTCGAACTTGTCCTGCACCTGCTGCTCGGCGCCGAAGCTGCGCACCACCTTCAGTCCCTTGATGGTCTCGGAGAGAATGTGGGTCACGTCTCCCATCGACACCTGCATGCGGCGGCTGTGCTTGCGGAATTTCTTGGAGGCGAACTGCACCACCACACTGATGATCGGCGTGACCGCAAGGAAGACCAGGGTCAACTTCCAGTTCAGATAGAACAGGTAGACGATCAAGCCCACCACGGTAAAACCTTCACGGAAAATCGTGGTCAAGGCTTCGCTTGCCGCCAGACTCACCTGTGACACATTGTAGGTGATGGTGGACATCAAATGCCCGCCACTGTTGCGATCATAAAAGGGAATCGGCAGACGCATGAACTTGCCGACGATTTCACTGCGCAATTTATGGACTATATGGTTGGAAACATAGGCCATGAAATAAGTACCCATGAAACTGCCCAAGCCACGAAAGGTAATGAGCACCATGATCATCAGCGGAAAATCCACGCGGGCAGTGGGATTGGGTTCCGCGCCTACCTGAATGATGTCGATCAACTGCCGCAGCAATTCCGCAAACAAGGCACTGCAAGCGGCAAAGATCACATAACCGAAGGCACTGAGGGCGAACACCAGACGCAAGGGTTTCAAATATCCCAACAGCCGACGGTATACCAACAACGGTTGATCCAAGGGCTGATTCTGATTGATCACGCTGGCTGGCACACTGGGATTCACTGTTCGGCCTCCGGCTCGCGAGTGGCGATGTTGAGGCGTTGAAAGCCCAGTTGCGCCGCCGCGTCCATGGCGGTCACCACGGACTGATGGGTAGCACCGGCATCGGCCACGATAACCAAGGGCAAGTTATTGTCTCCACCCGCGATTTCGGTAATGGCCCGCTTCAGGGTTTCCAACTGGCTGTTCACCAGGGCCCTGCCATTGACGCTGTAACCGCCGGTTCTGCTCACCACCAGTTCTATCTGGCCTGCCTGTGGCTGCACTGGCTCGCCATCGGCCTCGGGCAGATTCACCAGCAGAGTGGTG
>JBJHAY010000375.1:0-3226 GCA_050485205.1 Gammaproteobacteria bacterium | reverse complement strand
GAACAGGGTTTCCATGGACAGCATCACTGCCAGCAGTGCCGTCACCCAGATCACACCGGCGGCAATCGTGCCCAGGAGTTCGCTGTCACCACCGGCACCGAGAGGAAACAAGGTAACGGCGATCAGGAAGAACATCAGGGGATTGAGAATGTCGCCCGGGCTGCGCAAGGCCACCAGCAATTCACGGCGCAAGGTGGCCCGCATGACCCCGGCAAGTCCACGGGCACTCATGAGTCAACCTCCGTGGGCTTGGGCAAGTCATCCAGGTTGATGGTTTTCAATGGGCAGTCCAGCCGCAAGACATGATGCGTGGTCACCAGCAAAGCCCCTCCCGCGTTGACATGGGCGGAAAGAAAATTCTCCAGTTCTTCCACACCTCCCCGGTCCAGCGCGGTGAAAGGCTCGTCCAGTATCCACAGGGGGGCGCGGCTGAGACGCAGGCGCGCCAGGCTGACCCGGCGCTGCTGGCCGGCGGACATCAGCCGACAGGGCATGTCGTCATATCCCCGCAAGCCCACCGCCTGCAGGGCCTGACGTATCTCGTCATCCCCACCCTGGCCCTGTATGGCACAGAACCAGCGCAGATTCTCCATGGGGCTGAGAATACGTTTGATGGCGGGCATATGCCCCAGGTAGAAAACCCCTTGGTGGAAGTCGCTACCGACCTCGGTCACGCTCCGGCCATACCAGTGGATTTCACCTTGGTAATGGGGATTGAGGCCACTGAGAATCCGTAACAAGGTGGTTTTGCCACTGCCATTGGCACCCTGCACCTGCATGGCCTCGCCAGCCTCAAGCGTGAAGTCGAGGCCGTGAAACAGCACCCGGTCGTCGCGCTCGCAATGAAGGGCCTTGGCACTGAGCATGATCACGGCTTCGGCGGGGTAACGCCGGTCTGCCTCATGTACTTGCCGTTGCGGTCCTTGTAGGTCACTTCGCAATACTCATCTGACTCGAAGAACAGCATCTGCGCCACGCCTTCATTGGCATAGATTTTGGCGGGCAAGGGCGTAGTGTTGGAGAATTCCAGGGTGACATGGCCTTCCCACTCCGGCTCCAGGGGAGTCACGTTGACGATGATGCCGCAACGGGCATAGGTGGACTTGCCCAGACAGATGGTCAGGACATTGGGGGGAATACGGAAATACTCCACCGTGCGCGCCAGGGCGAAGGAGTTGGGGGGAATGATGCAGTAATCCTCGGTGATGCTGACGAAACTGGTTTGATCGAAATTCTTCGGGTCCACCACGCTGGTGGTGTGGACATTGGTGAAAATCTTGAACTCATTGGCGCAGCGCACATCGTAACCGTAGCTGGAAGTGCCATAGGAAATCACCTTCTGTCCCTTGACCTCCCTGACCTGCCCCGGTTCAAAGGGCTCCAGCATGCCATGCTGCTCCGCCATCATGCGAATCCATCTATCAGACTTGATAGTCATCCTGCCAGCCTCTCGCCACCTAAAAAAAGCGACATATTACTGAGTTCACGCCGACTTTGACAGAGTAAGACTCAGGGCGAACCAAGGGTTTTGCCGCCATGAGTATGGCACCGGATCAACCAGAGCATGTATAATCGCCGCCATGACAGACAGTCCCAACCGTGTTGGGCATGCGGCTCTGGTATTCGATCCAGGACATGCGAACTGGCACGGGAACTTGCCTTTCCTCGCGTGATCGAAACCCTATGTTTGCGCTGGCGTCTGCCAAGTCCGGTCTCAGCCGCGCCATTCAGCTGTAATTCAGCGGTGAGGCGCTAGAGTGGGCCCAGCATCGAAACCCCTTGGACCTTGTAACATCATCAGGAGTTGGTAATGAAATTGAAAATGGTTATGGCGGTCACCGCCCTGGCAGCTCTTTCTTCCGGTGCCATGGCGGCAGGTGACCCGGAACGCGGCAAGTCTCTGTACGCCACCTGTGGCGCCTGCCACGGCATGAATGCCGAAGGCATGCAAGCACTCAATGCACCAGCCCTGGCCGGTCAATCCGAGTGGTACACCGTGCGTCAGCTGCAAAACTTCAAGAATGGCATCCGTGGTTCCGATCCCAGAGACGTATTCGGCATGCAGATGGCCCCCATGGCCCAGGTACTGCCTGACGAGCAAGCCATGGAAGACGTGGCTGCCTACATTTCGACCCTAGGCAAGTAAGCAAGCCCAGGGTTCGACCTCCGAAAACCCCGGCCACCGCGCCGGGGTTTTTCATTTCTACAGGAACTGCTCCACCACCAACTGCGGCGACTGAATGCCGCGGAATTCATTGAGGTCCAGGCGATATGCCACCTCAACCTCCCGCAGGGTCTGCTCCAGCAAGCGCGGCTCCACATTGAAAGCGATGGCATCCACCAGGGCAGCACCGGCAGCGCTGGACAACACCATTTTCAAATGGCCTTGGCCCACACGGCGCTGACTCACCACTTCGAAGCGGCCGTGAAACATGGGTTCCGGAAAAGCCTGCCCCCAGGGTCCGGCCTCCCGCAGCAAGGCAGCCATTTCCAGATTGAAACACTCTTGCGAGAGACAGCCATCGGTATACAGGTATTGGTGCAGGCTTTCCTGATCCAGCACGCGGCTCAGGGCTGCCTCAAAGGCCTCGCTGAACAACTCGAAGTGATCGCGTCTGATGCTGAGTCCGGCAGCCATGGCATGGCCACCAAACTTGCTGAGCAGGCTCGGGTGGCGCTTGGCCACCAGGTCCAGGGTGTCGCGAATGTGCAGTCCTGGAATTGATCTGGCAGAGCCCTTGATCATGGCTTCGCCTTCTACCCCTTCGCCACTGTCGGCAAACACAATCACCGGCCGGTGGAAGCGGTCCTTGAGACGGGAGGCGAGAATCCCGATCACCCCCTGGTGCCAGTCTGCCTGATACAGACATATCCCCAGGCGTTCGCCGCTGGCGGTAACAGGACAGCTATCCAGGAAGTCCATGGCCTGCTGCTGCATGCCGGCCTCGATGGTCTTGCGGTCGCGGTTGAGTCCATCCAGTTGCATGGCCATGGTGCGCGCCCGCAGCGGGTCCTCTTCCAGCAGACAGGCAATGCCCAGGCTCATGTCATCCAGGCGTCCGGCGGCATTGAGCCTGGGGCCGACTGCATAGCCAAGATCAGCGGCCACCACCTGGGCCGGCGTGCGCCCGGCCACGCGCGGGCTGGTTTGGGCGCGGGGGTTATCCTCCACCGCATGAACCTCGGTGTCATCTTCGCCCTCTTCGGCGCCGTCGTGGCTGCCGTC
>JBJHAY010000374.1:0-3229 GCA_050485205.1 Gammaproteobacteria bacterium | reverse complement strand
TGGCAGGACCGTGGGCGCCGGCGTGGTGGCCAAAATTATCGAGTAAGAGGTAAATTGATAGCCGGATCGTTATTGGAGGCTTGACAGTGCTCAGGTGCCTCTGTAAGATTCGGCTTCTTTTTCGCGGTGATTGCCGCGTGAACCAAGTGCTCTTTGTAAGTATTTGTTGAATAAGAATTTTTTGGAGATGTTGGTCAAATGCAGAACCAGCGAATCAGAATACGCCTCAAGGCTTTTGACCACAGACTGATAGACAAGTCGACAATGGAAATTGTCGAGACAGCAAAACGCACTGGTGCCCAGGTCAGAGGTCCTATCCCTCTGCCTACCCAAAAGGAAAGGTTTACAGTGCTGATATCGCCCCATGTGAACAAGGATGCTCGTGATCAGTACGAAATTCGCACCCACAAAAGGTTGTTGGATATCGTAGAGCCCACAGAAAAGACCGTGGATGCCCTGATGAAGCTGGATTTGGCGGCCGGGGTGGAAGTTCAGATCAGTCTGGGTTGATGTTGTGCCCTCTGGGCGCAAAGCAGGAATCAAGCCGAAGGTGCTCGCCGGAGGCTGCAAGCAGTAAGTGTCTGTGGCCTGATCCACTGGCACTATAAATACATAGAGGGTCCACTCCGGTGGGCTTACACAAGCATGGTGTAATGCGTAAAGCAGCCATAGTGGGTTAAAGCCCCTTACACGATGAGGTTATACAATGTCGATTGGCTTAGTCGGTCGAAAAAGCGGCATGACCCGCATTTTCACCGAAACCGGGTCTTCTGTACCCGTCACAGTTGTTGAAGTGCTCCCAAACCGGGTGACCCAGGTGAAAACCGTTGAAACCGACGGTTACAGCGCCATTCAGGTCACCACTGGTGATGTCAAGACTTCCCGTGTCAGCAAGGCCGAGGCTGGTCATTTCGCCAAAGCCGGTACCGAAGCTGGTCGTGGTCTGTGGGAATTTCGCGCCGAAGCGTCCGATCTTGAGGGCGTGGCTCCCGGCGCAGAACTGACTGTGGAAAAGTTCAGCGAAGGCCAGGTGGTTGATGTCACCGGTACCTCCAAGGGTAAAGGCTTCCAGGGCGTGATCAAGCGCCACAATTTCACCATGGGTGACGCCACTCATGGTAACTCTCTGTCTCACCGTGCTCCCGGCTCCATTGGTCAGTGTCAGACTCCTGGTCGGGTCTGGAAAGGCAAGAAAATGGCCGGCCACATGGGCAGCGTCAGGGTAACCGTCCAGGGATTGGAGGTGGTCAAAGTGGATATTGAAAACAATTTGTTGCTGGTGAAGGGTGCCGTCCCAGGCGCTACAGGAGCGGATGTGATTATTTCTCCAGCCGTGAAGGCAAAACCGGTGTCCTCCGAGGGGTAAGCAATGGATATACAGATTGCAATGCCCGGCGAGCAGGCGGGTAAAGATAAGGTCAGTGTTTCCGACGAAGCGTTCGGAAAAGATTTCAATGAAAGTTTGGTGCACCAGGTTGTGGTCACTTACATGGCTGGCGCGCGTCAAGGCTCTGTGAAGCAGAAGACACGTTCCGAAGTCAGTGGTGGTGGCAAGAAGCCCTGGCGGCAAAAAGGCACTGGTCGTGCCAGAGCCGGTACCTCCCGCAGCCCGATTTGGCGCAGTGGTGGAGTTACCTTCGCTGCGGTGCCTCAGGATCACAGCAAGAAGATCAACAAGAAGATGTACCGTGGCGCCATGCGCTGCATTATTTCCGAGTTGCTGCGTCAAGGCCGCTTGTTGGTCGTGAACGACTTCACCGTCGAAAACCACAAGACCAAGAGTCTTCTGCAGAAGTTGCAGGAGTTCAATCTGAGCGATGTGCTGATCGTCAGCGATCAAGTGGACAAGAATCTGTACTTGGCCGCGCGTAACCTGAACACAGTGAATGTACTGGATGCCGCCGGCGTTGATCCCGTAAGCCTGATTGGTTTTGACAAGGTGCTGATGACAGTGCCTGCGCTGAAGAAAATCGAGGGGATGCTGGCATGAACCAGGAACGCATGTTGACCATTATTCTGGGCCCCCATATCTCCGAGAAGACCAGTGTGATCTCCGAGATGGCCAACCAGGTTACATTCCGGGTAGCAGCTGATGCCACCAAGCCGGAAATCAAAAAGGCCATTGAGTTCCTGTTTAAAGTACAGGTCAAGAATGTCCAGGTGTTGAACGTGAAAGGCAAAACCAAGCGGACCGCCCGTGGCAAGACCCGTCGCCGTCCGGATTGGAAAAAAGCCTATATCAGTCTTGAGCAGGGTCAGGAAATTGACTTTGCCGATCTGGGTTAAGGTAGGGAGCGAATCATGGCAGTTGTAAAAACTAAACCCACTTCCCCCGGACGCCGATTTGTCGTCAAGATTGTGAATCCCGAGCTGCATAGGGGTGCGCCCTATGAGCCGCTGGTGGAGAAGAAGCAAAAAACTGGTGGCCGCAACAATACCGGGCGCATCACGACCCGTCATGTTGGTGGTGGCCACAAGCAGAAGTACAGGATCATTGATTTCAAGCGCGACAAGGACAATATTCCGGCCAAGGTAGAGCGCCTGGAATACGATCCTAACCGCAGCGCCAACATTGCCCTGCTGTTGTATGCAGATGGTGAGCGTCGCTACATTGTTGCTCCTGCCAAGGTAGGGGTGGGCGATGAGCTGGTCTCTGGTCCTACCGCGCCGATGAAGCCTGGCAACTGCCTGCCGCTGCGTAACATTCCAGTGGGTAGCACGATTCATTGCATCGAAATGAAGCCTGGCAAGGGTGCTCAGTTGGCTCGCAGTGCTGGTGCGGCGGTGCAATTGGTGGCAAGGGAAGGTCAGTATGCCACCCTGAGATTGCGCTCTGGCGAAATGCGCAAAATCTCCAGTGACTGTCGTGCAACGCTTGGTGAAGTATCCAACAGTGAGCACAATCTCAGGTCTCTGGGCAAGGCTGGCGCCAAGCGCTGGCGTGGTGTACGCCCGACAGTGCGTGGTGTTGCCATGAACCCGGTGGATCACCCGCATGGTGGTGGCGAAGGCCGTACCTCTGGTGGTCGTCATCCTGTGACGCCCTGGGGCATTCCAACCAAGGGATACAAGACACGCACCAACAAGCGCACGAACAACATGATTGTCCGTCGCCGTAACTCAAGCAGATAAGATAGGGGTTAGGCTGTGCCGAGATCACTGAAAAAAGGTCCTTTCATCGATCTTCATCTGATGAAGAAAGTGCAGGTGGCCGCAGAAAGCAATGACA
>JBJHAY010000373.1:0-3232 GCA_050485205.1 Gammaproteobacteria bacterium | reverse complement strand
CCACACCTCGGCGGCCACGGTGGCGGTGATGCCCGAACCGGACGAGGTGGAGGCTCCGGAGATCAACCCGGCGGACCTGCGCGTGGCCAGCTACCGGGCGAGCGGCGGCGGCGGCCCGCACGAGCACCAGACCGACTCCGCCAGCCGCCTCACCCACTTGCCCACCGGCATCGTGGTGGAGTGCCAGGATGAGCGTTCCCAACACAAGAACCGCGCCCGGGCCATGTCCTTGCTATTGGCCAAGTTGCAGGCCGCGGCCGAGGCGGAGCGGGACAAAACCGAATCGGATACCCGCCGCAACCTGGTGGGCAGTGGTGAACGATCCGAAAAGATCCGCACTTACAACTACCCCGACGGCCGCATCACCGACCACCGCATCAAGCTGACACTCTACAAACTGGCGGATGTGATGAATGGCGATCTGGATGACCTGATCCAGCCCTTGCTCAACGAATATCAGGCGGATCAACTGGCCGAACTGGCCGGAGCCGGCTGATGCGCATCGCGGACCTGCTGCGGCAGGCTGCCGCCAGCTTCCCCGGAAGTGATTCGCCCAGGCTCGATGCCGAACTGCTGCTGGCCCATGTGCTGGGCAAGCCGCGGGAATATCTCTACGCCTGGCCCGAAGCCGAACCTTCCTCTGCCCAGATTGATTGCTTTCGTGAACTTTGCGCGCGCCGCGCCAGTGGCTATCCGGTGGCCTATCTGCTGGGCCGCCGCGAGTTCTGGAGCTTGAACCTGAGGGTGACGCCGGATGTGTTGATTCCCCGGCCAGAAACCGAGTTGTTGGTATCCCTGGCCCTGGAGTTGTTGCCCGCGGGTGCCGCCAGCGTCGCGGACCTGGGCACCGGTTCCGGCGCCATCGCCTTGGCCCTGGCCAGTGAGCGTCCACAGTGGCGGCTGCTGGCCTGCGATATCAGTGCCGAGGCCTTGGCGGTGGCGGCCGCCAATGGCCGCGAGTTGGGTCTTGAAAACTTGGAGTATCGTCTTGGCTCCTGGTGTTATGCCTTGCCCGCCGGTGGGCAGTTGGATGCCATTGTTGCCAATCCCCCCTATATTGCCGAAGGTGACCCCCACTGGCATCGGGACAGCTTGTATCATGAACCACGCCGGGCCCTGGTAGCGGATGCCCAGGGTCTGGCGGATATTGCCAGCATCATCGTCCAGGCACCTGATCATCTCAAGCCAGGGGCGTGGCTGATGTTGGAACATGGTTTTGAGCAGGGTGCAGAGGTGCGCCGTCTGTTGCAACTGGCTGGCTTTCGGGATGTTGTCACCCAAGTTGATCTGGCGGGCCACGACAGGGTCAGCCTGGGGTGTCGGCCGACCACATCTGGAGACAGTGTATGAATGACGATCAATTGCTGCGCTACAGCCGCCAGATCATGTTGCCCCAGGTGGACATCGAGGGGCAGGAAAAGCTGTTGGACGCCAGTGTGCTGGTGATTGGCGCGGGTGGTCTGGGCTGTCCGGTGGCCATGTATCTGGCTGCCGCTGGCGTGGGTCGTCTGACCCTGGCGGACGACGACCAGGTGGATCTAAGTAACCTGCAACGGCAGATTGCACATTTCACGCCGGATCTGGGCAAGTCCAAGGTGGAGTCTGTTGCTGAAACCCTGGGTCTGCTGAATCCGGAGGTGGTGACAAGGCCGCTCCACGAACGCCTGTCGGGCGCGCGCCTGGAGCAGGAAGTGGCCGCGCATCAGGTGGTGGTGGATGCCAGTGACAACTTTGTCACCCGGTTCGAAATCAACCGCGCCTGTGTGCGTCATCGGGTGCCGCTGGTGTCGGGGGCGGCGATCCGGATGGAAGGGCAGGTGAGTGTGTTCGATCCGCGACGGCCGGACAGTCCCTGTTATGCCTGTCTTTACGGCGAGGCCGCGGAGACCGACTTCAGTTGTGCCCGCAATGGGGTGATTCCACCCCTGGTGGGCATGATAGGCAGTATCCAGGCCATGGAGACCCTGAAACTGCTGGTGGGCTTCGGTGAAAACCTTTGCGGCCGCCTGCTGCTGGTGGATGCTGCCACCCTGCGCATGCGGGAGATGCGCCTGGGCCGGGACCCCGATTGCCAGGTTTGTTCCCAAGGCCGTGATTGACTCCGTTACAGACGCCCGATGGCCATTTCCGCGCGCAGGAAGATGTAGGCATAGCCTACGCGGGGGTCATGGTGCTCTTCTTTTTGCCATGAGTAGCCTGGCTCGATTTCGATGAACAGCCAGGGCTGGTAGAAATTCTGGCGCCAGCGTACCCCAATGTCATAAGAGGTTTGATAAAACACGGGTTGGGTGCGGGCATGCATTCTGGCGTAATAGGATACCGCGCTCTCTCCGGACTTCTGTTCCCAGAAAGCCAGGCTTGCGGTCCATTCACCGCCACGGGAAAACTGTTCGATGCGGTAGTCATTGATCAAGCGGATCATGCGGCGTTCACCGATCAATTGGTCAATCTGCAAGCGGGTTCTGGAGCCGAAGCCCATGCTGTCCACGTAGTAAATGGTCTCGTTGAGACGTGCCAGCAGGGTGTCGGTGATTTCCTGGTCACGCCGATAGCGTGCGCTTACCATGCCGCGCAAGGAGCGCACACCCACGCGGAAATCGACACGGTCGCGGATGTTGTCCAGCACATTGAGTTGCACGTTCATGCGGGTGCTGCGTCGTTCCTGGAAGGCGATGTTCTGGTTGTCACTGTAGAAAGAGGCACCATCGCCGTCGTCGTCCGACAGAATCAGACTGATGCGTTCGTTGATGCGCGGCAGATGCAGCATGCCGCGCAGGCGCGGGCGTAGCTCGATGCCCTGGGAGGCATACCAGGACTGTTCCATGGTCATGCGCAGTGAGGAATAGGCGGCTTCCAGATCTGCCCTGGGCACGCCGAAGAAGGCATCCAACTGGTTGGCGAAGGCATCGGCGGAGTTGGTGGCCACGGTCTGGGTTTGATCCAGCCAACCCAGTTGCAAGCCAAAGAAGCGCCGCCGTGAGCCTTCCTCCTCTTCAGTTGCCTCCTCGGTTTCTTCGTCCTCGTCGGGGCCGGTCAGGGGCATTTCATCCACTTCTTCTACCTCATCCACGTAGTCTTCCAGGTCAAACTCGTCTATCAGCAAATCCTCCGGGCCCAGGATCTCGTCGTTCATGTTTTCCTGGTTGGGTTGAGGACTGGGCGCGGCATCGCTTGGTGGGGGCGGGGGATCGTCGGCCGCTGCCGCTGGCAAGACCTGCGCCGTGCACTGAAT
>JBJHAY010000372.1:0-3243 GCA_050485205.1 Gammaproteobacteria bacterium | reverse complement strand
CATCCAGGGAAGACTGAAGCCGTGCTATCACTGTATCTGTGCTGCCGAAGCGAGTCTCGTTCCAGGAGTTGGAGAAGGCAGCTTGCCAGTCCCAGCCGGAATTGCCGAAGTTGCCATCCAGGCGGGCGGCGAAGCGGAAGGTGTCCTGTTGGGTGTTGTGAATGTTGTTGCGATCAACGAACGGCGCCATGACCCTGCCGCGGAAGCGGTAGCCACCGATATTGGGGTCGTTGGCCAGATTCGGGAAGTTGGGAAATTGGGCCGCGGTGGCCAGCACCCCAGGGTTGTCCACGGGAATGAAGCCAGGACCAGCGACACCCGCCGGTGTTACATAACCGAAGGGGATGTCGTAGCGGGTTCTGGCAAAACCCATTTCCACCTGGGCCTTGAGATCGTCATTGAATTCATGGGTCAGGACCGAGAGGCCCACCATGCGCTCTGACTTGGGTTGCATGGTCCGTCCCAGGGCATTGTAAAGCAAACACTGGTTGCCTACAGGATTGAGTTCGCCGGCCCGAATGCCGCCGCCGATCAGATCACTGCCACATAGTGGATCAGGCACGGTCTGGGTCAGGGGACGCAAGCTGCCGTTGGCGTTGACGATCTGGAAGGTGGCGGGATTGCCGAACCCAGAGGAGAGGCCCAGTCTCAGCCTGTCGTCATCATAGCGGTTTTCCACCAGCAGCGTTTCCGTGGTGGCATAATCCAGACCTGCCACCACATGGGTGCGGTCGTTGCCGGTGCCCACCAGCAGGCCGATGTTCATGTCGGGGCGGCTGCCAGGGGTGTCCTGAATTTTTTGTCCTTCCACCCTCACCTCGAGCCCCTCGAAGTTGTTGCGGGTCAGGAAGTTGGCCACCCCTGCCACGGCATCGGAACCATAGAGTGCCGAGGCGCCATCGGTGAGTACTTCCACCCTTTCGATCATGATGGAAGGCGCCAGGTTGTTGATGTCAACGGCACCGAAACCACCGTCACTGGTCTGGCGGCCGCCGTTCAGCAACACCAGGGTGGCGCGAGGGCCAAGGCCCCTGAGGTTGAGAGTGGCGGTGGGTGTGTTGCCACCATTGAAACCACCCTGCTGGGTGTTGATGGTGGAAGTGGAGCCGACGTTCTGGGGCAGGTTCTTGAAAACCTCCGCCAGGCTGGCGCGCTGTTCGAGGCGGATGTCCTCGTTGGTCAGCACTGTCACCGGCTGCGGTCTATCGGCGGGACGTTGCAGGAAAGAGCCGGTGACCCGGATTTCCTCGATCTGTTCCTGCTGTTGCGCTGCGGCTGACAGACTCATCATGCCGGCACAGCAGATGGAGACAGCTGTCGCAACTTTCTTGTAATCAAAAGCCACGGGCTTTTTCATGTGTTACCCCCTTGCTTGTTGCACTACGTTGGTTGTTCTTTGGTTGTTGTTTTTTTATTTTTTTGCTCATGCGGGTCGATCAACAAGCACATTGATCAGCAAGCATGAACGTCCTTTTGTTTGCAAGCCACTGATGATACATGTCTTGTCAGTCAAATGCGAGATGGTAGGCGTTTGAGCTGAAGCTCGCAAGACAAAAAGTTCATCGAGATGATGACTGCCATGCATGTGATACACGGCACTTGATGTTATCGGGTGTTGGCAAGCACTATCAGCGACTGATGCCAAAGATCAATAACAGATTACCAGCCGCGCCCATCAGGCCATAGCCCGATTGCACCAGCAGTTTGCCATTGGCAGCCACGATTACTGCGTTGTCGATGGCGCCGCCCTTGCCTTCGATGCCATTGACAGTGTCAAAGGGGCGGGCAGTGTCGAAGCTGAACATCAGGTTGCCGTTGTCGCCATCGAAGATGCGCACGAAGCCGTCGTTGCCACCCTGGATCACGGCGCCGTCCACCAGCAGGGTGGCGGCGGACAGACCATAGTTGCGTCCGCAACTGGGCAAGTGCTGCTGGCGTTCACCGCTGCAGTCGGCGCTGTTGTAGAAGGACCAGAGGGTTTCCCCGCTGGCCACGTCGATGGCGTGCAGGCCGGTTTCACGCTCGGGGTCTTCGCCCGCCATGCCGGTCTGGTTGACGGGCACGAAGAGTCTTTCACCATCGTAGGCCATGCCCCAATGAATGCCGCCAGCGGGACCGCCGGGGCCGACGTCGTTGCTCCACAGCAGTTCACCACTGTCAGGGTCCAGCGCCCACAGGGTGCCGCTTTTCTGGCCCGCGAGAACAATGTCGCTGCCATCGGGGCGTTCGGCGATCACCATGGAGGCGCCAAAGTCCCAGTCCACGTTGAGGCTGTAGTCCGGCGGGCAGTTGGGGCCATCGGGCTGGAACATGCAGCCGGTGAGGAAAATGTCGTTTTCGGTGGCCTGGAACTTCCACTTCAGGGAGCCGTCTTCCAGGTTGATGGCAAGTACCGCGTCACTGGTATCAGTGGCGGGTTCCGAGGTGTTCTGGCCGGTGCCGACGTAGAGCACGCCACGCTTTTCGTCGATGGCGGGGGTGGTCCAGATCGGCGCGCCAGATGGCCCCCATTGCTGGGTACCGACACGGCTGATGCCCCTGGGCGTGGCCTCTTCCATGGTGCGGTGGATCCAGATCACCTCGCCGCTGTTGGCATCCATGGCCACCACGCCACCGTGACTGGTGCAGCATTCATAATCCGGTGCTGCGCCCATGTTGAGTTCCCCCGAGGACACCGGGGCATAGACCCGGCCCTGGTACAGCACCGGCATGCCGGTGGAGTTGGAAACACTGGAGATGCGGATGCTGGTGCGCCACAGGACTTCCCGCGCCACCGGATCGAACATCTGGATGTGGGCGGCGGCATCGCCGAATACCAGCACCTGGCGGCCATCATCCAGGTTCCCCACCTGGACGGCGGTACGCAGCGGCACCGGATGTTCATAGACCCACTTGACGCAGGGCGCGCCACCGATGTCGAAGGCGAACAACTGGCCCGAATCCGGCACGATCAGATACAGGGTATTGCCCACCACCGCCGGTTGCGAGCGCATGTTGGCGGTCTGGGGAAAGCCGATGGCGGCCTCGAGCCTGAGATTTGCCATGTCGGCCTTGCGCAGGCCGGCCAGTTCGGCGCTCATGTTGCGGTGATTGCGCAGGCCGATGCCAAAGCCCCCCACGGTGGGTGTCACCGTATCCACCGCCTGACGTTCCATCGGGCAAGACATGCGCTCGACCCAGGTATTGTCCACCACGGCGCTGGCGGCCAGGTAGCCCACCACGGCGTCGATCTGGGCTTCATTG
>JBJHAY010000371.1:0-3267 GCA_050485205.1 Gammaproteobacteria bacterium | reverse complement strand
ATGCTGGCGGATATGCAAGCAGCTCATGATCTATTGCTGCGCCTGCCCGAGGTGGACCCTGAGAGGATCGGTCTGGTGGGACATTGCTGGGGAGGACGCCTGGCCTGGCTCGCCGCCTGCCATCTGTCGGGACTGAAGGCGCTTGGGGTTTTCTACGGTGGCAACATCAAGCGTGGGCTGGGGCCGGACAGCGTGGCCCCCATCAGCCTGGCATCCAGGATCACGTGCCCGGTCATTGGTTTTTTCGGCAATGACGACAGCAATCCCTCGCCCCAGGACGTGGAGGATTACAGCACTGCCCTGGCGCGGGCCGGGGTCAGTCATGAATTTCATCAGTACGATGGTGCCGGGCACGCCTTCCAGAACTTTCCGATGCCTGAGCGTTACCGGGAGGCGGCCGCCGAGGATGCCTGGGACAAGGTGCTTTCCTTTCTGGCGGATCACTTGGGCGAGGATGTTCCCCAGGAGCGCCACTGAACCTCACCCTCCGCGTGCCGATTCGGTTCTGCCTGTTCGAGGATGACAAGGATCAGCCCAGGAAACCCACAAAAAAAGGGACTGCTGTCGTGGGGGGCAGCAGTCCCTATACTCGAGGGGATTGCGTCAGGGCAGAGCCCAGACTCCAGTCTGTCAGTGCTTGAGGAGTAAGGCATTGACTGACTGGTCAGTCAGTTCTATGATTTTCACCGCAGTTTGTCAAGTGCCTCCATAGGGACATGCCACTGGCCGGCAGGGCGGTTCCCTGTTCCACGAGGAGGAAGTAGATTGAGTTCAGCCACTTCACTGATAACCCCAGGCGGGCGACGCGAGCAGGCCAAGGAGGCGCGCAGGCATGAAATTCTGGAGGCTGGTTACGCGGAATTCACCCGACTGGGATTTACCGCCACCCGGCTCGAGGACGTGGCCGCCAAGGCTGGGGTCGGCAAGGGCACCATCTACCTCTACTTCGACAGCAAGGAAAAACTGTTCGAGGCCGTGGTGCGGGAACACATGACGGCTCCCGCCGATCTGATCCGTGACCGCGTGGCCAATTTCGAGGGCAGCACCCCTGAGTTGTTGCGTCATCATCTCACCTGCATATACCAGGGTATCCGCAACGAACGCATTCCACCGCTGATCGCCATGGTGCTGGGGGAGGGCAACCGCTTTCCCAATCTCAGCGAGTTCTTTTTCAAGGAAATGATCAGCGCCAATCAGCAGGTGATGCAGAGTATCATCCGCCGCGGCATCGACCGTGGTGAATTCCGTGACACCGATGTGGCCCGCTATACCCAGATCATCATCGCGCCTGTCATCTTCAGCGCCTTGTGGCGTTTACAGTTCGAGGCGCATTTTCCGATTGACCCCGACGCCTATGCCCAGGCCCACATTGACATGATTCTCAATGGCTTGGTGGTGAAGGATTAGCTTGTATCTTGACACAGGTCAAGCAGGGACGGCCTCGGGTGGCGCCGACCAGGGCTGCTGAGGTAGATTGCAATCTCGTCTGGTAAAACCTGCATGGAGGTCATGTCATGGAAGCTCCAACTTCAAAAAACCTGCTTGGCCTGCTGTTGGCGAGTACCCTGCTGTTTGCCTGCGGAGAAGGCGCTTCCACTGCCGGCGCGCCAGCGTCTGCCGCGGACCCGGCCCAGGCCTTGCGTGAGCGCCTGCTGGTGGCCTCGCCCAACATGATTGCCGACGACCCCGAATTACATGCCTACATGACCCAGCTTGCCGAGGTGGCGGTGGAACAGCACTGTGCATCCTGTCACGGCCCTGCCCTGGAGGGGCAGATCGGCGTTCCCAACCTGGTGGACTACGACTGGCTGTGGGGTGTGACCGGTTTTGAAATGACCAGTGTCGAACCGGTGATGATCATCATGCAGACCATCCTCCATGGGGTCAGGGACACCGACTGCCCGGACGAGGTCAAGCGCTACGGCGCCTGTCCCGATACCCGTTATTCCGAGATGCCGGCCTACGGCCACATGGGCGATGACACCCTTGATGACCTGGTGGAATACGTGCTGGGGCTGAGTGGACACCAGGTTGACGAAGCCGCCGCCGAAAGGGCTTCCGCCCTGTGGCCGGTGTGTACCGAGTGTCATGGTGCCGAGGGCTTTGGAGACAAACTTTATGGCGGTCCAGATTTGACCAACGATATCTGGCTGTATGGCGCAGAGCGCGGGCAGATTCGGGATGTCATCGCCACTGGCCGCCTGGGCTATTGTCCGCCCTGGGTGGATGTGCTGGATGCAGCCACCATCAAGGCGCTCGCCGTATACATCTACGAGCGCGCTTTCTGAGCAGGGCAGTGGCGAGCCAGAGTCGCTCTCGTCACGGCCACGCCCATGGCAAAGGCACTGGCAGTGCCGTGTTGGATGTCCAAGGCTGATACAATGCAGGGCATTCATCAACAGCCTGCCAGTCGCACAGACCCATGAGCATCTCACCTCTCCTTGCCTGCCTATTACCTCAGTCTGTCCGCCCTGGTGGCTCCATGACCTGGCCTGGAATGCCCTCGCTATGGAATATTGGGGCAACATCCGGGCTGGTTTTTCTGCTGCTTTGCTGCAGCTCATATTCCCTGTCCCAGGAAGCTCCCCTGGTTCTTCGGCCTCATGCCCGGGTGTTGCACGAACCCATCGCCGAGATGAGTGGCATCGTCAAGAGCCGCAAGCGTGACAACCTGTTCTGGGTCCACAATGACAGCGGTGACGAGGCCCGCATTTTTGCCATCGATGGCGAAGGCCGCAGCATTATTCCCACCTACTCCAGGTTTTCCTACCATGGCGAGACTGTCGAGGCCGGCAAAGCGCCATGGCAGGGCTTCCGGGTGCTGCGGGCCGACAATGTGGACTGGGAAGACATGACGGTGGACGAGCATTACCTCTATGTGGCCGACACCGGCAACAATGGCAACCGGCGCCAGGATCTGGCCATCTACGTGCTGAGCGAGATCGATCCCACCGCTTCCACCCAGTCGGCCGCGATCCAGCGTTATCCGGTGCGCTATCCGGAGCAGGATGCCTTCCCGCCGCCGCAGTGGCATTTCGACAGCGAGAGCCTGTTCGCCGCCGATGGCAAGCTCTACCTCATCACCAAGCACCGCAAGGCCGGCAGTCTCGGCGAGTGGGAGCCGGGGGCCAATCTGTATCGCCTGGACAGCCGTCATACCGACCAGGACAACATTCTCACCCGCATCGGCAGCCATGCCGGCATCACCGCCGCCACCGGCGCCGAATTGTCGCCGGATGGCAGTCGCCTGGCGGTGATCAGCTACAC
>JBJHAY010000370.1:0-3290 GCA_050485205.1 Gammaproteobacteria bacterium | reverse complement strand
ACCGTGGACAAGGCATGCAGGTTGGGGCTGCCACCGGTGACACCAATGGGAAATCCACGAATGCCCAAGGCCGGCACGTTGATGGGCGGCCCAAGCAGATCAACATCCACAGGTTCCGCGCCTTCGATGAAGCTCTGGTCCCTCCAGGTCAGGCCAAAGGCGAAATTGACCGCGCCAGCACCCCAGCCCTCGTGCAACTCACCGGAAACCAGTATTTCGGCGAAGTCCTGGTCCACATTCCCCCTGCTGAACCTGTCGGTGCCTATGTAGTCGTGGGCCTCCCGCGACATATTGCCGCTACCCATGATGTTGTAGGGGACACAGCCACTGATGGTGTCGCCCAAGCCAATCGGCGATGTCAGCGGTATGGTATTCCCTTCCGCCACATCTTCCCCAATGACGCCACCAGAGAGGATGTAAGGGTTTACCGGACGCGACGAAACCCTGCCCGCCACCGAAGCCGCCAATGCCGCCGGACCAGGGTCGGCTACCTGAACATTGCAGACGATCTCGCCAGTGACGGGATGCACCACTGCATCCGCCGCCAGCATGTAGCGGTCAAAGCGCAGCATATTGAACGTCTGGGAGTTGCGCCTGGACCTGCCCTTCTGGAAACTGCCTTGCACATCCCATTCAAGCCCCGGAATCACATATTCAAAACCCGCTGACCAGCTCCAGGTGCTGAAGACATCCCGGCTATGCTCGCCGGTGCCAACATCATTCCAGGGCGCCAAGGTCCCTGATTTGTGAAGCTGAAATGACTGCAGGTTGTTCTCGTCCATGATTTGTGCCACCTCGGCCGGCAGGAAGGGATTTTCCCGATGCACCGAGGGGAACCATATTTGGGATTGGATCGGCTGAAAGCGGAGATTTCTTTGTTGAAGCGATTCAGTACGGCCCCACATCAGCTGCCCGTGCACTTTGAGCCGCTCACTGAAATCGTACTGGGTACCGAGAAACGACGATCTTGCGACGATGCCGCGACCGGCCGGACCTGCCGTTCTCTCGAAGCCCTGTTCGCGATATTGCATTTCCGGGCCTCCAGACATGGAGCCCAGGCATCCCGCGCCGGTTTGACAGGCATAGTCACCGAACTGGAACGGCACGACTTGACTGCCATCAGGTGTGAACCGCATATTGTCCAGCGCGGTGCCAGTACCCCTTATCATGCCCATGGGAGAAGTATTGGTGGACAGGACATTGGGCCGGGTGAGACGCTGTGGTATCCCGGCTGGCGCCCCAGGAAACCAATCAGGGTTCCTGACATGACCGACCCAGTTGAAATTACCGACACGGCTCGGATCGGCGGGAATTTCATCCATTTCCGTGGACTGCACAGAAGCAGTGACATGAAGCCGGTTCTCCATGAAGCTGGTGCCCCCGGTAATCGCGACCCGCTCGTTTCTGCCGGTACCCTTGTGGGCGTGCTGACCAATACCAACAGAGACGTCCAGACCCTCGAACTCTCGATCCAGAATGAAATTGACCACACCGCCAACGGCATCCGCGCCATAGGCGGCTGACGCCCCACCGGTGACCACATCAACACTTCTCAACAAGGCAGTGGGAAACATGTCCACATTCACCAGGCCCTGCTTGTCCGTGGGCGCCACTCTCGATCCATTCAGCAGGACCAGGGTTCTGTTCCCACCCAAGCCGCGCAGATCCAATGCGGAGGTGGCGGAACCGGTAATGGACGAGCCCTGTGATCCCGCAGTGGCATTTTGCGGTGTACGAGTGGAAAAGAATTGTGGCAGGGCATCAAGCTGCCCGGAGACGGTATTGCCAGGATCGAAGTCGAACAATTCATTCAATGTGACGGAAGTGACCGGCACCGGGGTTGAGAAGCCGCTGGTCTGGGTGATTCGTGAGCCGGTGACCGATATCTCCTCAAGGCGGTCGGCTGCCTGCTGATTTTGCTGCTGTGCCATCGCGGGAATCGTGACTCCGCCAGCAACAATTGTTGCGATGACGACTCGAAGTGTTGCACTTGCGTTCTTCTTGTAGTGCATACTGCCCCCTTTTATGTATTTGTAGTATTTGCTTTTTTTGGCTTTTGCCCCTTACTGTTTCCTGATTATTCAGTTTGCTTGCTGTGAATGATGCCTGTTTTCCCTGGCTGCCCCATGAGCAGGTTGTCATCCTGACCTTGTGGCACTATAGATGAACCGGAATGATCAATACAAGAAAATTTAACCGCGTTAAGCGGCCATCAGTGATGGCACATCCCTGTGCCCACCAAATCTGCGTTGACAAGGCTCATCCTGATTCCTGCAAACTCCTACACCCTGACCAAAGTCACCGGCACCGGCCGGCAAACCGTGTTACATACCGGTGAATGGTCCTTGGCGAAGGCCAGCAGGGTATCCAATTCCTGTTCCGAGCAATCCGCCTCGATATCCATCCTGATCTCGATGGCTTCATAGCCTGGCACTACCGCCGGGTCCAGGGCCAGGAAACCTTGCAGGTCTATTTGCCCCCGCAACTCGGTGGCTAGGCGGCGAATGCGAATCCCCCTGGCTACCGCATGCAGGACCACCGTGGTGGTCACGCAGCCCGCCAGGGCATGCAGCAGGTATTCCACCGGATTCGCGCCCTCATTGTTGCCCAGCAGCACTGGTGGCTCGCCATTGGTGTAGACGAAAGCCTCATGCCGGGACTGGTCCTCGGCGCCAGCGCCGAAAAAGCCCTTGATGGTGGAACGGTTTTCGCCGCCGTTGATCCATTGATTGCTGGCCCTGAATTCAAAGGCAGCCAGGCCGGGATCGTTTTTGAGTGCCTCGATGGTCTGGGTCATCTGGATCAGATCAAGGCCATTGCAGTGCTTGTTGAATGGTGCATTCATTTTGTCGCTCCTAATTGTTGTGGACTAGCACCGTGCGGGGCACGGCTTGGACACAGATTAAGACTTGACTGCCAGGTCAATAAGAGGGATTTTTGTCAATACCAGGGCATTTGTGCCACATTTTGTGTGGTTGATTCTGGAGGGACAGAAAACATGACTCACAAAACTCTGGAAGTGCTGATTGTGGCTGTGCCGGAAACCGCCGGTTCCGCCCTCTATGGCATGGTGGATGTGCTGTGCGCCACCGGCAACCTCTGGCAAAGCCTGGTGCGGACGGAAGCGGCGGAGGCCACGTTCCGGGTGCGGATCGTTTCTCCCCAGGACCAGGCCTTCTCCTGTGGTAATGGCATTCCGGTCATCCCGACCTGCAGTCTGGAGACAGCGGGCAGGGCCGACATCCTGATTCTGCCGGAACTGTGGCTGGGTCCGGATGAGGATTTCCGCG
>JBJHAY010000369.1:0-3305 GCA_050485205.1 Gammaproteobacteria bacterium | reverse complement strand
CCTGCGCTGTCCACGCCCAGCAGGACAACACCACATTGCCTTCCGGGGTGCAGGTGGTGGTGAATGGCCACCGCCTGCCAGCCGACAGCTATACCCTGTATGTGCAGGAAGTCGGTGCCAGCGAGGCAATTCTCGCGGTCAATCCCGACCTGCCCCTGAATCCCGCCTCCACCATCAAGACCCTGACCACTCTCGCCGGCTTGGAGCAATTGGGCCCCCACTACACTTGGCGCACCCGGCTATACGCACTGGGCACCATCCACGACGATGGCACCTTGGAAGGCGACCTGCTGATCCAGGGCGGCGGCGACCCCTTCCTGGTGGAAGAACATTTCCGCGCCATGCTCAAGACCCTGCAACGGCGTGGCATCACCCGCATCACGGGAGACCTGGTGATCGATGATGCCTACTTTGATCCCTCGGTGAGCGTGGAACCCCTCATCGACAATGACAGCAATCGCAGTTACAACCTCCTGCCCCATGCCATGATGGCCAACTTCCAGTCGGTCAATTTTTATTTCTATCCACACACCAATGGCCGCGATGTGATCATCAAGGCAGACCCGGCCTTGCCCAATCTGCGCATCGACAACCGCCTGCGGCTGCGAGCTGATGCCGCCTGCAATGGCTTCCAGCGCGGCATCAGCTTCAACGAGGATGCTGCCAGTGGCACGGTGATCTTCAGTGGCCAATACCCCTCCCGCTGCGGTGAGTACTTGCTCACGCGCACAGTGCTGGATGCACCCAATTACACCCATGGCCTGTTCACTGTGCTGTGGCGGGAACTGGGGGGCAGCTTCGAGGGTGGGGTGAGGCTGGGCAGCGCGCCAGCAGGGCAAGTGCCAGTGGTGAATTGGCCATCACCGCCCCTGGCGGACATCATCAAGTCCATCAACAAATTCAGCAACAACATGATGACCCGCCACCTGTTGCTGACCCTGGGCGCGGAGCGTTATCAGGCGCCGGCCACGGTGGAGAAAGGGATAGAAGCGGTAAAGGAATACTTGCTCAGTCATGGTATCGACCCCAGCGATCTGGTGATGATGAACGGCTCCGGCCTGTCCCGGGATACCCGCCTCACCAGCGCCCTGCTGGGGGCGGTGCTGCAACGGGGCCACGACATTCCGACCATGCACGAATTCATTGCCTCGCTGCCACTGGCGGGCCTGGACGGCACCATGCGCAATCGCCTCAACGGCAATGGCACCCGCGGCAGCATGCACATAAAGACCGGGTCTCTCAGCGGGGTGGCGGGGATTGCCGGTTATGTGCATTCCCGCAGCGGCAGGCATTTCGTGGTGGTGGCCCTGCTCAACAATCCCCAGGCCGACGCCGGTCCCGGCCAGGAACTCAGCGACGCCCTCCTCAACTGGGTCTGGCAACTGTAGCAACAAGGCATGGTCGCGAGCAGGGCTCGCTCCTACAATAGGTAGATGGTCGCGAGGCTCGCTCCTACAATAGGGGCAGCACCCTGCAGGCGACCCTGGCTACCTACAATCGCGTGATCTTGACGCGGGCCTTGAGGTCGGTACGGCAGAACGCGTGCAGGAAGCAGGTCTGCTCACCCATGTCGAGCATGGCGCGGGCGAAATCATCGTCTTCGCCACTTGTCAGATACACATGGGTTTCCACCGGATCGGCCAGCCCCGCCTGCCCGGTGCCAGCAGAGGCACCGCCAAGGGAGAAGTGGATGTCCTGCACAATGCGGTATTCCAGCAGACCCTTCTTCAGAATCTTGGCATAGCGCCCCAGCTGGGTCATGAAACAGAAGCCGATGCCGGCGGCAATGTAACTGGCCGCGTCCGGCGCCCTGCCCTTGCCGCCATTGGCGGCCCCTTCCTCGCACAGGAAATGAAAGATGGACCCATGCGGGTTGAACAACTGTTGCTCCACCTGCTTCACGCCATCCTCACGCAGGCGGCAGATGCCACGCACATGCAGCACCCGGTCCTGTTCTTCCCTGAGACTGTCGCCGCCGCGGGTAACGGTCTCCTCGGTTTCCGGGGACATGCCATTGCGCAGGATCAGGCCTGACCAATCTCCAGATTTTGGTACCGACTGATCAAAAATATCATCTGCCGAGGGCGGCTCAGGATTCGCCAGCGCCTTGGCCTTAGCGGGGGTTATCACCTTGCCATTGTGGGTGAGTGAAAAAAAACTGGGCTTTTCCCCTCGCATCAATCCATTGAGAGGCGACGCCGACACCGCATCCTGCACCAGGGACTGCCACTGCGCATCGTCGCCGGATGCCGACTCCAGTTTGAGCTCCAGTTCAATGTTCCTGGCGCCGCCGGTCATGGTGCCCCTGAGGGCGGAGCCGCGCATGGTGTAGTAGTTGTCCTGCACCAGGGTGATCCGGCCCGGGTCGAGTCCGCGCTTGCGCGCCAGGGCGAGAATTTCTTCCAGGTAGGAACACACCATGCCGGTGGTGAGAAAGGACAGGGGACAGGGTGCTTCATCCAGCCCCGCCAGGTAGGCACCCTCGTCGCTGGCCAGGCGCCAGGTGCTGCCGGAGCGGGTATTGAATGCCAGGCCTTCCTTTTGCATGTCGCTGAGGGAGCGGGCCAGCAGACGCACTGTTTGACCATGGCGCGAGGCCGGAGCAGGCAGCACTGGGCCGGACGTGGATTCCACCTGGAAAAACAGGGGTTTGCCGGAGTCTCTGAGCGGGTTGAGCATGGGCACCTCTTGTGTGATCGGGGCTGTGATTGGTCATGGTTGCCATCTGTGACATCGCCATTCAAGCACAAGCCGGCAGCTGGGGGGAACCGTGTCTCGGGGGCTGGGCTAACGGGCCAGAAAGACTCTATACTGCCGGACCCTCCCTGCAGGAGCGAGCCCTGCCATTGGTTACTGGACCAGAATCATTATGCTGACTGCACTTACCGCTCTGATCTTCGGGCTGGCCCTGCTGGTATGGAGCGCAGATCGCTTCGTCGATGGCGCCGCCGCCAGCGCCCGTCACTTCGGCATGCCGCCGCTGCTGATCGGCATGGTGGTGGTGGGCTTCGGCACCTCGGCGCCGGAAATGGTGGTCTCCGCCATTTCCGCGTCCCAGGGCAATCCCGGCATCGCGCTGGGCAATGCCTACGGCTCCAATATCACCAATATCGCCTTGATCCTGGGAATCACCGCGCTGATCAAGCCCATCACCGTGCACTCTTCCATTCTGCGCCAGGAACTGCCGATTCTGACCTTGGTGACCGCGCTGGCGGCGTGGCAACTGCTGGACAACACCATCAGCCGTGCCGACGCCCTGGTGCTGCTTGCTGTTTTTGCCGGCCTGATGATATGGACCATCCACC
>JBJHAY010000368.1:0-3306 GCA_050485205.1 Gammaproteobacteria bacterium | reverse complement strand
GGTGCCCATTTGATCGTGCTGGGTGGTCCGGCCATGTTGATCGGGCTGGGAGGCGGCGCGGCTTCCTCCATGAACGCGGGCACCAGTAGTGAGTCCCTGGACTTTGCCTCGGTGCAGCGGGACAACCCGGAAATGGAACGGCGCTGTCAGGAAGTGATCGATCAGTGCTGGCAATTGGGAGATGACAATCCCATTTGTTTCATTCATGACGTGGGCGCCGGTGGGCTTTCCAACGCACTGCCGGAACTGGTGAAGGACGGTGGACGCGGCGGCAGTTTCCAACTGCGTGACATTCCCAGCGCGGAAAGCGGCATGTCTCCCCTGGAAATCTGGTGCAACGAGGCCCAGGAGCGCTACGTGATGGCGGTTCCACCCAGGCACCTGGCGCGGTTTCGCGCCATTTGCGAGCGCGAGCGCTGTCCTTTCGCCATTGTGGGCGAAGCCACTGAAAACCTGGATCTGAGTCTGGACGACCGGCATCTCAATCAACGCCACATCGATTTGCCGATGTCCGTGCTGTTCGGCAAGCCGCCGCGAATGCACCGCAATGTCATCAGCCTGCAGCCGCAATTGCCTGTGTTTGAGACCAATGGTATCGACATCGCCGAGGCCGCGGAGCGGGTGCTGCGCCTGCCCACCGTGGCCAGCAAGTCCTTCCTGATCACTATTGGTGACCGTTCCATCACTGGCATGGTGGCGCGGGAACAAATGGTGGGTCCCTGGCAAGTGCCGGTGGCCGATGCCGCCGTCACCACCATTTCTTATGACAGTTATCGAGGCGAGGCCATGGCCATGGGGGAACGCACGCCCCTGGCCCTGATCAATGCGCCGGCCTCCGGCCGCATGGCGGTGGCCGAGGCCATCACCAACATCGCCTGTGCCAGAATCGGCAAGTTGAGTGACATCCGTCTCTCCGCCAACTGGATGGCGGCCGCGGGCTTTCCCGGCGAGGACAGCAAGCTGTTCGAAACCGTGCGCGCCGTGGCCATGGAGTTTTGTCCGGAGCTTGGCATCGCCATTCCCGTGGGCAAGGACTCCATGTCCATGCGTACGCTCTGGTCCGATGCCGAAGGTCGGCGCAAGAGTGTCACCGCGCCTTTGTCGCTGATCGTGTCGGCCTTCGCGCCAGTGCAGGATGTGCGCTTGACGGTGACGCCGCAACTACAGATGCCCAGCCAGGATACGACCCTGCTGTTGTTGGATCTCGGCCTCGGCGCCAACCGCCTGGGGGGCTCGGCCCTGGCCCAGGTTTATGGCCAACTGGGGCATGAAGCTCCGGATGTATTCAGTTCCCAGGACCTCAAGTTTTTCTTTGCCTTCATTCAGGCCTGTCTGGCCCGGCAGTTGCTGCTGGCCTATCACGACCGCTCCGACGGCGGCCTGCTGGTAACCCTGCTGGAGATGGCATTTGCCGGGCATTGTGGTCTGGATGTGCGCCTGGACGCGGTAAGCAGCGCCGGCAATCTGCTGGATACCTTGTTCAGCGAAGAATTGGGGGCGGTGATCCAGGTCAAAACCAGCGATCTGCCCCGGGTTCGCGAGATTGCCGAGGAGATGGGCGTGGCAGATATCTGCTTCGACATTGGCTCGCCAGTGGACAAGGACCATATTGGCATTCATTACGGGGATCAGGTGCTGTTGTCCAACACCCGCACCCACTATCACAGGGTCTGGGCCGAAACCAGCTACCACTTGCAGCGCCTGCGGGACAATGCCGCCTGTGCCCGTGAAGAGTATGATGCCTTGCTCGATGCCGGCAATCCCGGGCTGCGCGCCGACCTCACCTATGACATGAATCAGGATGTCGCGCTGCCCTATATCAATACCGGGATTCGTCCCACCATCGCGGTTCTCAGGGAGCAGGGCGTCAACGGCCAGATGGAGATGGCGGCGGCCTTCCACCGTGCCGGTTTCGAGCCCGTTGATGTTCACATGAGTGACCTGATGGCGCACAGGGTCAGTCTGTCAGGTTTCAATGCCCTGGTGGCCTGTGGCGGATTTTCCTATGGCGATGTGCTGGGGGCGGGAGAAGGCTGGGCCAAGTCCATACTTTTCAATCCACGGGTAAGAGAGGAGTTTCAGGCCTTCTTCCACCGTGGGGATACCCTGGCCCTGGGAGTATGCAACGGATGTCAGATGCTCTCCAACCTGCATGAGCTGATTCCTGGTGCCGACCATTGGCCGCGCTTTGTGCGCAACCGTTCCGAGCAGTTCGAAGGCAGGACGGTCATGGTGAAGGTGGCCAGGAGCCCCTCGGCTTTTCTGGCTGACATGGAAGGCTCGCTGTTTCCCATTGCCGTGGCCCATGGCGAGGGCAGGGCGGAATTCCGTGGCGCGGACGGCATGGACAAACTTACCGTGAGCAGCACCCTGGCCTTGCAGTATGTGGACAATTACGGCAAGTTCACCGAATTGTACCCGGCCAATCCCAATGGTTCTCCCCATGGCCTGGCCGGGGTATGCAGTCTGGATGGCCGGGTCACCATCATGATGCCGCACCCAGAGCGGGTTTTCCGGGCTGTGACCAATCCCTGGCAGCCAGCCCTTTGGCGCGAGGACGCACCGACCATGCGCATGTTCCGCAATGCCAGGCTCTGGTTGGGGTAGGACGGGGCCACACCAGCTACAGACCAAAACCGGAAGGGATCGATGAAAGCAATATTCAGAAAAAAGATCGCCCGCCATGAAGACTTCGCCGACAACGGACTGCACCGTTGTCTGGACGCGGTGGATTTGACCATGCTGGGTATCGGCGCCATCATCGGCACCGGTATTTTCGTGCTCACCGGTATCGCCGCGGCCACCCAGGCCGGACCGGCGGTGATTCTTTCCTTCGTGGTGGCAGGCATAGCCTGCGCCTTTGCCGCCATGGCCTATGCCGAACTGGCGGGCACCGTTGGGGGGTGTGGCAGCGCCTATGGCTACAGCTATGCGGCCTTTGGTGAATTGTTTGCCTGGTGTATCGGCTGGATTCTGCTGCTGGAATACAGCGTGGCGGTGGCGGCGGTGGCCAATGGCTGGTCCGGTTATTTTCAGAATGCCCTGGGTGCCATCGGTATCCAATTGCCGGAGGCACTGGCCAAGGCCCCCAGCCAGGGCGGCCTGGTGAACCTGCCGGCACTGGCCATTGTGCTCACCTTGATGCTGCTGCTGTGCATTGGTATTCGCCAGAGCAATAAATTCAACACCATCATGGTGTTCGTGAAATTGAGCACCATCGGCGTATTCATCCTGGTGGCCATGTTCAATGTGAATGCGGATAACTGGACGCCATTCATGCCCTATGGCTGGTTCGGGGAATCCGAG